>NZ_JBSFVA010000064.1:0-34221 GCF_053592075.1 Nonomuraea sp. NPDC002799 | reverse complement strand
CCTCGCTGCTGGTCCGGCTGGAAGGCCACGGCCGCGAGGACTCCGTCACGCCGCGCCGGCGGCGCCAGCGGGCGACGGCGATCGCGAGCGCGGCGAGCAGGCCGTCGTTCACGCCGCCGTGGAAGGCGGCGGGCAGCCCGGTGAGCAGGGCCTCGCTGGTGGCCGGGTCGAGGCGCACCTTGATCGTCTCGACCGTGCCGGTGACGTCCACGGCCGGATCCACCCGGCGGGTGCCGAGCAGCGGGTCCGGGCCCTGGAGCGCCTCATGCCACCACGACGTCTCCGCCGTCCGGTCCGCGCCGGTCGCCTCGTCGCCAAGCGCGTGCGCCCAGCGGCGCAGGGAGGTGCCCACGGGTGGCAACACCGGGCGCTGGCCGGCGCGTACGCGCTGCCAGGCGGCGGCCAGGTCCGGGACCAGGATGCGCCAGGAGACGCCGTCCACCACGAGGTGGTGCAGCACGATGCCGAGCAGTCCCGGCCCGTCGAGCCAGACGAACCGCGCCATCACGCCGGCGGCCGGGTCCAGCAGGTCCGCCGCCTGGTCCAGCTCGGCGGCGGCCCGCTCGCGCCAGCCGTCGTCGTCGGCGGCGCACGGCACGCGGGTGATCAGGTTCGCGACGTTCACCGTGCCGGGCGGGTCCACCAGCAGGCCGGGCTCGTCGCCGGGGACCAGCCGGGAGCGCAGCACGTCGTGGCGGTCCATGACCGCCGACAGGGTGGCGGCCAGCCCGGCCTCGTCGATGTCGGCGGGCAGCTCCAGCACGGCGGACATGGAAAAGCGCCCGATGCCGCCACCCAGGTTGAGGAGGTGGTGGCCGACCGGGGGCAGGGGCAGCCGGCCGACGCCGCCGCCCGGCAGCTCCTCCAGCACCACCCGGTGCTCGGCGCGCCCGGCGGCCGCTACGGCCAGGGCCGCCACGGTGCGGCAGTCGAAGACCTCCTGTGCGGTGACCTCGACGCCGCCCGCGCGGGCCCGCGCGACGACCTGGATGGAGCGGATGCTGTCGCCGCCGATGGCGAAGAAGTCGTCGTCCACGCCGACCCGGTCGGCGCCGAGCACGTCGGCGAACACCCCGGCCAGGACCTCTTCCTCGGTGGTGCGCGGCGCGCGGTACTCGCCCTCGGCGACCACCGGCTCCGGCAGCGCGGCCCGGTCGAGCTTGCCGTTCGCCATCAGCGGCAGCTCGCCCAGGACGACGAGCGCGGACGGCACCATGTACTCGGGGAGCCTGCCGCGCAGGTACGCCTGCAGGTCGTGCACCGACACGCCCGCGTGCAGGCCGTAGTCCCCGAGCTCGGCGTCGCCGTCTCCGTCGGCGGGCACCACGTAGCCGACGAGCCGCTGCCCGTCCTTGGCGACCACGGCGGCCTGGGCGACGCCCGGGTGCGCGGTCAGGACGGACTCGATCTCGCCCGGCTCGATGCGGAAGCCGCGTACCTTGACCTGCTCGTCGGCGCGGCCGACGTATTCGAGCTGCCCGTCTCCGTTCCAGCGGGCGACGTCGCCGGTGCGGTACATGCGCTCGCCGGGCGAGCCGTAGGGGTCGGCCACGAACCGGGCGGCGGTCAGGTCGGGACGGCCGTGGTAGCCGCGCGCGACGAGGCCGCCGACGTACAGCTCGCCGGCCACACCTGGTGGGACCGGGGCCAGCCCGGGGCCCAGCACGTAGGCGCGCATGTTGCCCAGGGGGCGGCCGATCGGCACGCCGCCGGAGCCCGCCCAGCCGGCCGGGACCGCGAACGCCGACGCGTAGAAGCTCTCGGTCTGCCCGTAGCCGTTGACCACCCGCACGCCGGGCAGCACCGCGCGCAGCCGCTCCACCGACGCGGCCGGCAGGCCCTCGCCGGCCAGCACCACGGTCTCGACGTCGAGGCCGTCGCCGGCCTCCGCCACCAGGGCGGCCAGCACGGACGGGACGCCGGAGAGCACGCCGCCGGACCAGCCGCCGCGCTCGCCGGCCACCAGCACGTCGCGCACCAGCTCGACGCAGCCGCCCGCGAGCAGCGTGGTGAACAGCTCGAACACCGACACGTCGAAGTTGATCGACGTCCCGGCCAGCATGCGCGTTCCGTCGTGGACGCCGACCACGTCGATCAGCCGCGACACGCCGTTGACGACGCCGCGATGGGTGACGCCGACGCCCTTCGGCGTGCCGGTGGAGCCGGAGGTGTACATGACGTAGGCCAGGCCGTCCGGCCGCACCCGCACGCCGGCGCCGACGCCCGAGGCCAGGTCCAGCTCCTCGACGAGCAGCCGGGGCGCGTCGCCGGGGAGCGTCCGCGCGGTCGCGGCGTCGGTCAGCACGAGTTTCGGCGCGGCGTCGGCGAGGATGAGCTCCAGCCGGCGGCTCGGGTACTTCGGGTCGATCGGCACGTACGCGGCGCCGGCCTTCCAGACGGCCAGCAGCGCGGCCACCAGCTCGGCCGAGCGCGGCATCGCCACGGCCACCAGCGTCTCCGGGCCGGCGCCGTGGCGCAGCAGCTCGCCCGCCAGCCGTCCGGCGCGCTCGTTGAGCTGGCGGTAGGTCCACTCCTGGCCGTCGCAGACGACGGCGGGCGCGTCGGGGCAGGCCGCCACCCGCCGCTCGAACAGGTCCGTGATCGTCTGGTCGGGCAGGGGCCGCGCGGTGTCGTTCAGCTCGGCCAGCCGCTCCAGCTCGCCCGGCTCCAGCACGTCGATCGCCGCCAGGCGGGTGTCCGCGTCGGCGGCGACCTGCCGTAACACGCGGACGAACCGGGCCGCCATGGCCTCCGCCGTGCTGCGGTCGAACAGGTCGGTGGCGTACTCCAGCCGGCCCTGCAGGCCGCCGGCCGGGTCCGGGATCATGTTGAAGAACAGGTCGAACTTGGCGGTGCCGTTCGTGGCCTGGATCGCCGTCGCCTCGACGCCGGGCATCTCCAGGGCGGGCCAGCGGAACTGCCAGGCGTACATGACCTGGAACAGCGGCTGGTACGACGTGGTGCGGCCGGGGCTGAGCACCTCGACCAGCCGTTCGAAAGGCACGTCCTGGTTCTCGTACGCCACCAGCGCCCGGTCGCGCACCCGCCTGACCAGCTCGGAGAACGACGGGTTGCCCGCCAGATCGACGCGGAGCACCCAGGTGTTGACGAAGAAGCCGATCAGGTCGTTGAGCGCCTCGTCCATGCGGCCGGCGATGGGGCTGCCGATCGTCAGGTCCTCGCCGCCGCCCAGGTGGTGCAGCAGCACGGCCAGCGCGGCCTGGACCACCATCGACGCCGAGGCGCCGTGCGCCGTGGCCAGCCGCTCCAGCGCGGCCAGCAGCTCGGGCTCCAGGCTGAACTCCACCAGGTCGCCCCGGTGGCTCATCGTGGGCGGGCGGGGCCGGTCCAGGGGCAGCCGCAGCGGTTGCGGCACCCCGGCCAGCTCCTTGGTCCAGTACGCGAGCTGCCTGGCCGCCATGCTGTCCGGGTCGGACTCGTCGCCGAGGAGCTCCTGCTGCCACAGGGTGTAGTCGGCGTACTGGATCGGCAGCTCCGTCCAGCCCGGCGGCCGGCCTTCGCGGCGCGCCGCGTACGCGGCGATCAGGTCCTTGCCCAACGGCGCGGCCGAGGCGCCGTCGGCCGAGATGTGGTGGATGACGAGGATCAGGACGTGCTCGTCCGGGGCGCTGCGCAGCAGGCACGCCCGGACCGGCAGCTCCGCCAGCAGGTCGAACCGGTAGGACACCGCCTCGGTCATCGCGGCCGGCAGCGCCTCGGGCGCCACGTCGACGACGGGCACCTTGAGCGTGATGCCGCCGGCCGGGACGACGTGCTGCGACGGGGTGCCGTCCTCGTCTTCGAGGACCAGCGTGCGCAGGCTCTCGTGCCGCAGCACCACGTCACGCACGGCCAGCTCCAGCGCGCCCGTGTCGAGCGCGCCGCTGAGCCTGATCGCCAGCGGGATGTTGTACGTCGCCGACGGGCCCTCCAGGCGGTGGATGAACCACAGGCGGCGCTGGGCAAACGACAGCGGAATCATTTCGCTCTACCCTCTACGGTCAGCTTGCGCAGCAGTGGCCGGCTGCTCGTGGCGTTGTTCTCGGACTGGGCCGCCAGGGCGGCGACGGTCGGGTTCCTGAAGACGACCCGGATGGACAGGTCGATGCCCAGCTCGGTGCGGATGCGGCCGATGAGGCGGGCGGCCAGCAGGGAGTGCCCGCCGGCGGCGAAGAAGTCGTCCTCGATGCCGATCCGGTCCACGCCGAGCACGTCGGCGAAGAGCCGGCACATCAGCTCCTCGCGCGGGTTGCGCGGCGCCTCGTAGGAGGAGCTCGCGGCATAGTCCGGCGCCGGCAGCGCGGCCCGGTCGAGCTTGCCGCTGGCGTTGATCGGCACCGCGGCGAGCGGGACGACGACCGACGGCACCATGTACTCGGGCAGCAGGCCGGCGGCCAGCTCCGGCAGCGCCGCCGCCAGGACGGCCCCGTCGGCGTCCGGCGCGGGGACGACGTAGGCGACCAGCCGCTGGTCACCCGGCCGGTCCTCGCGGACGATCACCACGGCCTGGCTCGCCTGCGGATGGGTGAGCAGCGCGGCCTCGATCTCGGCCGGCTCGATGCGGAACCCGCGCACCTTGACCTGGAAGTCGATCCGGCCCAGGTAGTCGATCTCGCCCTGGTCGTTCCAGCGGACCAGGTCGCCGGTGCGGTACATGCGCTCGCCCGGCGGCCCGTACGGGCAGGCCACGAAGCGGTGCGCGGTCAGCCCCGGCTGTCCCAGGTAGCCGCGCGCCAGTTGCACGCCGGCCAGGTACAGCTCGCCCGGGACGCCGGGCGGCACCGGCCGCAGCGCCTTGTCCAGCACGTAGACGCGGGTGTTCCAGACGGGCGTGCCGATCGGCACCGTGCCCGAGCCCGGCCGGTAGTGGTGCGCGGTGACCTCCACGGCCGCCTCGGTCGGCCCGTAGACGTTGTGGACGCCGCAGCAGGGCAGGATCCGGCTCGCCCGCTCGGCCAGCTCCACCGGGAACGCCTCCCCGGCCACCTCGATCCAGCGCAGGCTGTCACACCCGGCCGCGGCCGGCTCGGCGACGAACGCCTCCAGCAGCGAGGGCACGAAGTCGGCCTGGGTCACCCGCTCCCGCTGGATCAGCCGGGCCAGGTATTCCGGATCCTTGCGCCCGTCGGGTCGGGCCACCACCATCGCCGCGCCGACCTGCAACGGGCCGAACAACTCCGGCACCGACACGTCGAAACTCGACGACGTCACCAGCAGCACCCGGTCCTCCGGGGTCATGCCGAAGTGCGCCTGTCCCCACCGGATCCGGTTCATGATCGACCGGTGGGAGACCAGGACGCCCTTGGGGCCGCCGGTGGAGCCGGAGGTGTAGATCACGTAAGCGGCCGTCGCCGGGTCCAGACGCACGCCCGGGTCCGTGGCGGGATAGAAGGCCAGCTCGGGCAGCTCCTCGATCACGGCCACCGGGCAGGCACTGGCCAGCATCGCCGCCACCCGCTCCCGGGGCAGATCCGGATCGATCGGCAGATACGCCGCGCCCGCCTTCAGGACCCCGTAGATCGCCGCCACCATGTCCGCCGAGCGCGCCATCCGCACCGCGACCAGCCGCTCAGGGCCCGCGCCCCGCTCACGCAGCCAGTGCGCGATCCGGTTCGACCACTCGCTCAGCTCGCCATAGGTCCACGCACGGCCCTCGAAGATCAGCGCGGTCCGCCCCGGATCGGCGGCCACCCGCGCCTCGAACGCCTCCATGAGCGTGGTGTCCTCGACGGGCGCGCCGGTGCGGTTGACCTCCGACAGGAGCCACTCGCGCTCGCTGCCGGCCAGCACGTCCACGCCGCCGAGCCGGGTCCGCGCGTCGGCCAGCACCTGCCGCAACACCCGCACGTACCGCCCCGCGATCTCCTCCACCGCCTCGCGCTCGAAGACGTTGTCGTGGTAGTCGAGCGTGAGCCGCAGGTAGGGGTCGGCGGCGTTCAGGGTGAGGGGGTAGTGGGAGCCGGCGAACGGCCGCACACCGGTGATGCCGATGCCGGCGCTGGTGTTCGCCTCGTCGATGCCCTGCCGGTCGACCGGGTAGGACTCGAAGACGATGAGGGTGTCGAAGAGCTTGGACAGGCCGGTGGCCTGCTGGATGTCGGACAGTCCGTAGTAGTGGTGGTCCATCAGCGCGCTCTGGCGCTTCTGCAGCTTGCTCAGGACCTCGGTCACCCGCTCTTCCGGCGCGGCCGGCACCCGGACGGGCAGCGTGTTGATGAACAGCCCGACCATCTCGTCGGCGCCGGGCAGCGTGGCGGGGCGGCCGGCGACCGTGGCGCCGAAGACGACGTCGTCGCGGCCGGTCAGCTTGGCGAGCAGGATCGCCCACGAGCCCTGGACCAGGGTGTTGACGGTGATGCCCAGCTCGGCGGCGCGCTGTGTCAGCTCGCGGCCCTCGTCCAGGGAGAGCGGCACCTCCACCCGGCCCAGCCCGGTGGCGCTCTCGCCGCTCTCCTTCTGGGGGGCCAGCAACGTCGGGCCGTCCAGCTCGGCCAGCTCGGCGGCCCAGGCGCGGGCCGACTCCGCCGAGTCCTGGCGGGACAACCACGTCAGGTAGTCGCCGTAGTCGCGTACCCGGGACAAGGCCGACGGGTCGCCGCTGGAGGCGTACAGGCGGATGAGGTCCCGCATCAGCAGCGGCGTGGACCAGCCGTCGAACAGCATGTGGTGGGCGGTCAGCATGAGCTCGGAGCGCGTCGGGCCGAACGTGACGAGGGCCAGCCGCAGCAACGGCGCCTTCATGGCGTCGAAGTGGTCCTCGCGGTCCTCGGCCACGAACCGGGCGAACTCCGCCTCGGCCGCGGCCTCGTCCAGGTCGCTCAGGTCGAGGTGCCGCCAGGGCAGCGGCAGCTCGTCGAGGATCACCTGGACGGTGTCGCCGGTCGCGTCGGCGACGAAGGCGGCCCGCAGGTTCGCGTACCGGTCGAGCACGGCCTGGCCGGCGGCCCGCATCCGGCCCGGCTCCACCTGGCCGGACAGGTGGAAGACGAGCTGCATGTGGTAGACGTCGAAGGCGTTGCCCGCCATCATCGCGTGGAACAGCAGGCCCGACTGGACCTGGGTGACCGGCCAGACGTCGGCCAGCTTCCCGTAACGGGTCTCCCACGCCTCCAGCTCCGCCTGGCCCGCCTTGACCAGCGGCACGTCCGACGGCGTCAGGCCGCCCGCGTCCGGCTGCATGGCGTGTACGGCCAGGCCGCGCAGGGCGGCGGTCCACAGGTCGGCCAGCTCGGCCACCTCGTCGCCGGACAGGATGCCGGTCGGGAAGGAGAAGGCGGCCTCCAGCCCGGCCTCGGTGGCCAGGGCGTTGATCTCCAGCGCGGACAGCACCGGCATGTCCGCGTCCGGCGGCGGGACGAGCCCGGTGGTCTCGGCGACGGGCAGCCAGCCCAGGCCCTTGAGGGTGTCGGGCATGTCGGCGGCGGAGAACTGGCCGAGGTAGTTGAAGCCGATCTGCGGCTCTGGGTGGTCGGCGAGCTCGTCGGCGGTCGCGGGGTTGAGGTGGCGGAGCAGGCCGTACCCGACGCCCTTGTCGGGGATGGCGCGTAACTGCTCCTTGACCAGCTTGATCGCGCGGCCCGCGGCGGGGCCGCCGGCCAGCACCTGGTCCACGTCGCAGCCGGCCACGTCGAGCCGGACGGGGAACATGCTGGTGAACCAGCCCACCGTCCGCGACAACTCGGCGCCGGGGACGACGCCCTCCTCGCGGCCGTGGCCCTCCAGCCGGACCAGCAGCGAGGACTCCGACACGCCGCGCCCGCGCCGCCAGCGGGCGACGGCGATCGCCAGCGCGGCCAGCAGGCCGTCGTTCACGCCGCCGTGGAAGGCGGCGGGCAGCTCGGACAGCAGCACATCGCTGACGGCCGGGCCGAGCCGCACCTTGACCGTGTCCACGGTCGCGATGACGTCCACGGCCGGGTCGACGCGGCGGGCGCCGAGCGCCGGATCGGGGCCGTCGAGGATGGCGTGCCAGGCCGGCAGCTCCTCGGCGCGCTCGATGGCCTCGTCGGCCAGCGCGTGCGCCCAGCGGCGCAGGGAGGTGCCGACGGCCGGAAGCTCGGGCCGCTGGCCGGCGCGTACGCGCTGCCAGGCGGCGGCCAGGTCCGGCACCAGGATGCGCCAGGAGACGCCGTCCACCACCAGGTGGTGCAGCACGATGCCGAGCCGGCCCGGCCCCTCGGCCGCGTCGAACCAGACGAAGCGCGCCATCACGCCGTTGACCGGGTCCAGCTCGCCCGCGGCGGTGTCCAGGTCGGCGGCGGCCGACTCCAGCCAGCGCTCGTCCCAGCGGCCGTCGCAGGCGACGCGGGTGACCTCGATCGCCGCGCTCTCCGCGACCAGCAGCCCTGGCTCGTCGCCGGGGACCAGCCGGGAGCGCAGCGCGTCGTGGCGCTCCATGACGGCCGACAGGGTGGCGACCAGCCCCGGCTCGTCGATGCCCGCGGGCAGCTCCACGACCACGGTCATGGAGAACCGGTCGATGCCGCCGCCCAGGCCGAGCACGTGGCGGCCCACCGGCGGCAGCGGCAGCCAGCCGGCGCCGCCGCCGTCCAGCTCCGCCAGCACCGGAGCCGTCTGGCCGCGGCCGGCGGCCACCTCGGCCAGCGCGGCCACGGTCCGGCACTCGAACACTTCCTGCGCGGTGACCTCGACGCCGCCCGCGCGGGCTCGCGCGACGACCTGGATGGAGCGGATGCTGTCGCCGCCGACGGTGAAGAAGTCGTCGTCGACACCGACCCGGTCCGCGCCGAGCACCTCGGCGAACACCCCGGCCAGGACCTCTTCCTCGGGCGTGCGCGGCGCGCGGTAGGCGCCCTCGACGATCACCGGCTCCGGCAGCGCGGCCCGGTCGAGCTTGCCGTTCCCGAGCAGGGGCAGGCGGCCCATCATCACGAACGCCGACGGCACCATGAACTCCGGCAGCCGGCCACGCAGGTAGGCCCGCAGCTCGGTCACCGACACGCCGGAGTGCAGGTCGAAGTCGCCGATCCCGCCCGCGCCGTCGCCGCCGAAGACGCCGCCGCCCACGCCGATGGGCACGAGGTAGGCGACGAGCCGGCGCTCACCGGGCCGGTCCTCGCGGACGACGACGACGGCCTGGTCGATGCCCGGGTGGGCGGTCAGCGCGGCCTCGATCTCGGCCGGCTCGATGCGGAAGCCGCGTACCTTGACCTGCTCGTCGGCGCGGCCGACGTACTCGAGCTGCCCGTCGGCGCCCCAGCGGACGACGTCGCCGGTGCGGTACATGCGCTCGCCGGGCGGGCCGTAGGGGTCGGCCACGAAGCGGGCGGCGGTCAGGTCGGGACGGCCGTGGTAGCCGCGGGCCACCAGACCGGCGACGTACAGCTCACCGGCCACGCCCGGCGGCACCGGGGCCAGCCCGGGGCCGAGCACGTAGGCGCGCATGTTGCCCAGCGGGCGGCCGATCGGCACGCCGTTCGCGCCCGGCCAATGGGGTGGCACCACGAAGGCCGACGCGTAGAAACTCTCGGTCTGTCCATAGCTGTTGACCACGCGGACACCGGGCAGCGCCGTACGCAGCCGCTCGACCAGCCCGGCCGGCAGGGCCTCGCCGGCCAGCACCACCGACTCGACGTCGAGGGCGCCGCCGACCTCGGAGGTCACGGCGGCCATCACGGACGGCACCCCGGAGATCACGCCACCGGACCAGCCGCCGCGCTCCCCCACGACCAGCACGTCGCGCACCAGTTCGACGCAACCACCCGCGAGCAGCGTGGTGAACAACTCGAACACCGACACGTCGAAGTTGATCGACGTCCCGGCCAGCATGCGGGTGCCGCCCCGGACCCGGATCACCTCGGTCAGCCGCAACACGCCGTTGACGACGCCGCGATGGGTGACGCCGACGCCCTTCGGCGTGCCGGTGGAGCCGGAGGTGTACATGACGTAGGCCAGCCCGTCCGGCCGCACCCGCACCCCGGCGCCGGGGCCCGTGGCCAGATCGAGCACCTCGACGAACAGCCGGGGGATGTCGTCCTCCGGCAGCGCCTCGGCGGCGCTCCGGTCGGTGACCACGAGCGCGGGCGCCGCGTCGGCCAGGATGGCCGCCACCCGCGCGGACGGATAGGCCGGGTCCACCGGCACGTACGCGGCGCCGGCCTTCCAGACGCCGAGCAGCGTGGCCACCAGCTCGGCCGAGCGCGACACGGCCACCGCCACCAGCGACTCGGGGCCGACGCCGCGGCGGATCAGCTCGCCCGCCAGCCGCCCGGCCCGCTGGTCCAGCTCGCGGTAGGTCCACTCCTGGCCGTCGCAGACGACGGCGGGCGCGTCGGGGCAGGCCGCCACCCGGCGCTCGAACAGCTCGGGGACCGACACCTCGGGGACCGGCATCACCGACTCGTTCAGCGACGACAACAACCAGTCGCGCTCCCCGGCCGCCAGCACGTCCACGCCGCCCACCCGCACCGACGGGTCCGCGGCCACCTGCCGCAACACCCGGACGAACCGCGCGGCGAAACCCTCCGCCGTCTCCCGGTCGAACAGGTCGGTGGCGTACTCCAGCCGGCACTGCACCCGTCCAGCGCCGTCCGGAATGATGTTGAAGAACAGGTCGAACTTCGAGGTCTGTGTGGCGGTCGGCTCGAAAGCCGCCCGCAGTCCTGGGATGTCCAGGTCGGGCCAGGGGATCTGCCAGGCGCACATGACCTGGAAGAGCGGCTGGTAGGCGGTGGTGCGGCCGGGGCTGAGCACCTCGACCAGGCGCTCGAAGGGGATGTCCTGGTTGTCGTACGCCGACAGCGCCTTCCCCCGCACCCGCCGCAGCAGCTCGGAGAAGGCCGGGTTGCCCGCCAGGTCCACCCGGAGCACCCAGGTGTTGACGAAGAAGCCGACCAGGTCGTCGAGCGCCTCGTCCATGCGCCCGGCGATGGGGCAGCCGATCGTCAGGTCCTCGCCGGCGCCCAGGTGGTGCAGCAGCACGGAGAGCGCGGCCTGGGAGACCATCGACGGCGTCGCGCCGTGCTCCCTGGCCAGCCGCTCCAGCCCGGTCACCAGCTCCGGCTCCAGCCAGAACTCGACCAGCGCGCCCCGATGACCGGCCGCCGGCGGGCGCGGCCGGTCCAGCGGCAGCCGCAGCGGTTGCGGCACCCCGGCCAGCTCCTCGCGCCAGTACGCGAGCTGCGTGGCCGCGACGCTGTCCGGGTCCGACTCCTCGCCCAGCAACTGCCGCTGCCACAACGTGTAGTCCTTGTACTGGACGGGCAGTTCGGCCCAGCCCGGCGCCTGTCCGTCGCGGCGCGCGGAGTAGGCCGCGATCAGGTCCCGGCCGAACGGCGCCGCCGACTCGCCGTCGCAGGCGATGTGGTGGACGACCAGCACGAGCACGTACTCGGACGGCCCGCAGCGCAACACGCGGGCCCGCACCGGCAGCTCGGCGGCCAGGTCGAAGCGGTAGGACACGGCCTCCGTCACCGCGGCCGGCACGCCCTCGCGGGTCACGTCGAGGACCGGCACGTCCAGTGTCACCTCGCCCGGCGGCAGGATGAGCTGGAACGCGTGACCATCAGCGTCCTCGGCGATCAGGGTGCGCAGGCTCTCGTGCCGCAGCACCACGTCACGCATCGCCGCTTCGAACGCGACCGCGTCCAGCTCGCCCGTCAGGCGCAGCACGAACGGGACGTTGTAGGTCGCCGACGGGCCCTCGAACCGGTGGATGAACCACAACCGGCGCTGGGCATACGACAACGGAACCATTTCGTCCTACCCCTCTCAGCTCACTGCGAGCAGTTCCAGCAGCTCGGCGTTGTAGAAGTCGTCGATCTCGCACGCACCGGAGAGGGTGGCGAAGTAACGATCGACCATGGGCTGGTTACCGGCGATCCGCTGGAGCAGGGCGATCCGGTCCTCCGGGACCCTGAGCTCGGCCACGGTCAGCGTGCTCCGGTAGAAGTCGGCGAAGCGCTCCTCGACCTCACGCGTGTACCGCCCGAGGGCGGCGTCGAGGGCGGCCGGGTTCCCGAGATCCTCGCCGACCAGCTCGGTGAGCAGCTTGGCCTGGTGGAAGGCGTCGGTGATGCCGCGGGCGGCGATGGAGTCCTTGTGGTGGGCGGCGTCGCCCACCAGGGCCCAGCCGGGCCCGGACGCCTGCCGGAAGAAGTTGCGCTGGTCGCCGGTGCCGTACATCTGCTCGGCGTGGGTGGCCGAGGCCAGCCGGTCGTAGACCGTGGGCGCGGTGGTGCGGATGGCTTCGAGGTATTCGGGCTTGACGTTGAAGCGCACCCGGCCGAACTCGTTCTGCGGGAAGTAGGTCATGACCAGCGTGCGCCCGTGGTTGGACGGGATCACGGCGACCCAGCGGCCCGGGCGCTCGTACAGCTCGAAGTGGGAGGGGAGGCCCTCCCAGTAGCTGTAGTAGGTGCAGGTCATGCGCGGGTCCTCGATGGTCATGGGCACCTTGAGGAGGCGGGCGACGTTCGAGCGCATGCCGTCCGCGCCGATGACGAGCCGGGCACGTTCGGAGAAGGGCTTGTCACCCTCCGTGCCCTTCACGCCGACGACCCGGCCGCCGTCGTAGAGCAGGTCGATGACCTTGCAGCCTTCCCGGTACTCGACGCCGGCCGCCACCGCGCCCTCGGCGAGGATCGGGTCGAGGACGAAGCGCCGGGGCGCGAACGCCGCGCGCTGCCCGTGGTCCGGCAGTGAGCAACCGTCCACGCGTACGGCGCCCGAGGCCTCGTAACTGGCGTGGTCGAGTGGCGGGGTGCCGGCCGCCCGTACTTTGCCGAGCAGCCCCCATTGGTCGAGTAACGCGACCCCGGGCTGATGAATGTAATGGGATGAGAGGGTGTCCTGCGGGAAACGCACCTTTTCCAGCAGCAGGACGCGATATCCAGCGCGGGCGAACAACAACGCCGTTGGCGATCCCGCACAACGCGCACCGACCACGATGACGTCATACATGGCGCCTCCCATTCGATAGGGCTTTTCTCCGGATTTCGTGCCGCATTCAGCGTTTCCCGTCGTTATTCATCGGGACCTCTTGGACTATAGGCAGCCAGCTGAAAGCCGGGCCAGGTTCGGGCGGGGCACCGGCGGGTTCCGGCCCGCGGAGCCTTGACGACCGTCCGGCCGGCGGGACGGGTCAGGCGCGCAGCCAGTCCAGGACCGTGGCGGCCACGCCCGACGGGTTGTCCGCGGACAGCAGGTGGCCGCCCGGCAGCTTGACGACCTCGCAACGCCCGCGGGTGTGCGCGGACCACAGGTCCAGCCGCCGCACCCCGGTGTCGCGCTGGCCGGCGATGACCAGCGTGTCACTGGAGATCTTCGTGTCGCGGGCCAGCTCGTTGAACGACTGGGACAGGTAGAGGTCGTCCCTGATCAGCGGATAGGCGTACTCGGCGAGGTCGGGATCGGCGATGACCTCGGCCGGGATCTCGCCGCCCAGCGCCCGCATCGCGGCGGCGGCGGTGCCGATGTCACGGACGTCCTCCGTCCTGATGCGCTCGCGCGCCGAGGGCGGGGAGTTGGAGGCGGCCAGCAGCAGCGGCGCCCCGGCCGGTTCCAGCGTGGCGATCGCCTGCAGGGCCACGAAGGCGCCCAGGCTCTCGCCGTAGAAGGCGTCCACCCGCCCGCCGACCTGCCGCAACACGTCGCGGACGGCCAGGTCGGCGCGGGTGACCGCCCTCTCATGGGAACGGCGCCCGTGGCCGGGCAACTCGGCGAGCCGGCAGTCGATCCGGCCGTCGAACGCCTGCCGCAGCCGCTGGAAGTACGCGGCGCCGCAACACGACGGCGGGACGAACGCCACGATCGGCCGCGGGCGCGTCGCCGCCGGGCTCATGACGCGCGCCGGCGCTCTTTCCGCACGACGGCCACCCCCCTTTTTTTCGGTTGTCCGGTGGTCTCCCGATCCACGGTAAAGAGCGGCTCAGCCGCGTCGCAACGGAACGGAACCGGTGTCCCGCCGGCCGGACGGGAAACGCCGCCCGCCTTGTGGACGGCGACCTGCCGCGCCCATTCTGAATGCTGTCTCCACCGAGGCATCGTGTCATTGTCCGCTGTTGCCCGGCCCGGCGCCCCACCCTGCGCGTCCGGGCCCGGCGATGCTGAGCGCATGGAGCGTGACCAGCGTGCCATACCGTACGAGAACTGCGCGCCGACGCCATTACCTGATGTGCAAGCCCGCATATTTCGACGTCTGTTATTCCATTAATCCCTGGATGAATCCGAGCCGGACGACCTCCACGGCCGTAGCCCTCTCCCAGTGGAAGTGGCTGCACGACCTGCTGGTCGAGCTGGGGCACACGGTTGAGCACATCGAGCCGCTGCCCGATCTGCCCGACATGGTGTTCGCGGCGAACGGGGCGACCGTGGTGGACGGCAAGGCTCTGGTGACCCGGTTCCGGCACCCGGAGCGGGCCGACGAGGCGCCCGCCTATCTGGAGTGGTTCCGCCGCCACGGTTTCGGCGAGGTGCGGCAGACCGAGCACGTCAACGAGGGTGAGGGCGACTTCCTGTTCACCGGGGAGCACATCCTGGCGGGCAGCGGGTTTCGTACCCATCCGAAGGCGCACCAGGAGGCGCGGGAGTTCTTCGGCCGGGAGGTGCTGAGCCTGCGGCTGGTCGATCCGCGCTTCTACCACCTCGACACCGCGCTGGCCGTGCTCGACCACGAAGAGATCATGTACCTGCCGGGCGCCTTCGCCCCGGAGAGCCGTGAGCTGCTGGAGCACCACTATCCGGACGCGATCCTCGCCGAGGAGGAGGACGCGCGCGGCTTCGGGCTGAACGCGGTCTCCGACGGCCTGCACGTCGTGCTCTCCGACCAGGCCGGACGGCTGGCCGGCCGGCTGCGCGAGCACGGCTTCGTGCCCATCGGCTGCGACACGACCGAGCTGATGAAGTCGGGCGGCAGCGTCAAGTGCTGCACGCTGGAGCTGCGGGCCTGACGCCGCACGGACCTTGGAGCAGCCGGTCGGCACCCCTGCCGACCGGCCGTTTCGCACGCTTCGAACACGATCAAGAGAGGACGACCGATGCGCCTGTTCTGCCTGCCCTATGCGGCGGGCTCGGCCGAACGTGTCTACGAAGGCTGGCAGCCCGCCTTGCCCGCCGGCATCGAGGTGATCCCGCTCGAACTGCCGGGACGCGGACGCAGGTTCAGGGACCGGCTCCTGCCGCACGCGGACGCCCTGGTGGCGGACGCCCTGCCACGGGTGCTGCCGTTCGGCGGCGAGCCCTTCGCGCTGTTCGGCCACAGCCTCGGCGCCATCCTCGCCTTTGAGCTGGCCCGCGTGCTGGAGCACGAGCACGGGCACGTGGCGGAGCGCCTGCTGGTGTCCGGCCACGACGCGCCGGACGCGCCGCGCGTGCCGAACCTCGACTACCTGCTGCCGGACCGGCGCTTCAAGGCCCGGCTCAGGGAGCTCGACGGGACGCCGCCGGTGGTGCTGGAGAACGACGAGGTGATGGAGGTGCTGCTGCCCCTGCTGCGCGCCGACTTCTCGGCGGTCGGCCAGTGGGAGTACGTGCCCGGCCCGCCGCTGTCGTGCCCCATCACCGTCTTCAGCGGTGCCGACGACCCCGAGGTGGATCCGGCCACCTTGGCCGGCTGGGAGCGGCAGAGCACGGCCGGGTGCCGGGTGCACCTGCTGCCCGGCGGCCATTTCTTCCTCAACGAGATCCCTGACCGGCTGCTGCCACTGGTCGCCGGTGGCCTGCTCGGAGCGAGCCGTCTCTGAGCGGCGACCGGGCCTTGGGGTCGCCGCTCAGCAACGGCTCGCGCCCAAGACCCCGTCTTCGACATGACAAGGACGCCGTGGCGCACTGTGCGCCACGGCGTTTTTGTCGTGCCCCTAGGTCATGCGCTGCAGGCGCGGCCGGCGGGCCGGGGCCGGTTGTTGCGCCCGGCCCGACAGCTCGGCCACGGTGGGCGCCTCGAACAGCGTCCGGATCGGGATCTCGATGCCCAGCTCGCCGCGGATCCGGCTCACCAGCCGGATCGCCAGCAACGAGTTGCCGCCGAGCTCGAAGAAGTGGTCGTCGATCCCGACGCGGTCGCGCTCGAAGATCTCGGCGAACAGCGCCGCCAGCGCCGCCTCGCCGGGGTTCCGCGGCGCCCGGTAGGCCGTCTCGCGGGCCTGCGCCACGGCGGTGCCGGGCCCGTCGTCGCGACGGTAGGAGGCCAGCACCTGGCTCAGGTCCTCCTGACCGAGCAGCGCGCCGACGCTCACCCCCGGGTCGCCCGCGAAGTGGCTCAGGACCCGCGCGAACCGGGCGGCGACCTCCGTCACGGCCTCCCGGTCGAGCTCGTGGTCCAGATACTGCAGGGACAGCCGGAGCCGCGGATCGGCCGAGGCGGTCAAAGTGAGCGCGTAGTGCGATCCGGCGAACGGCCGCACTCCGGTGATCGCGACCCCGGCCGAGGTGTTCGCCTGGGAGATGCCGGCCCGGTCGATCGGGTAGGACTCGTAGGCCACGAGCGTGTCGAACAGCGTCGGCAGCCCGCTGGCCCGCTGGACGTCGGCCAGGCTGTAGTAGTGGTGGCCGAGCAGCATGGTCTGCCGCTCCTGCAGCTCGACCAGGACCTCGGCCAGGGTCCGGTCCGCGCCGCAGCGCACCCGTACGGGAAGGCTGTTGATGAACAGGCCGACCATCTCGTCCACCCCGGGCAGCGACGCCGGCCGGCCCGAGACCGTGGCGCCGAACACCACGTCGTCGCGTCCGGTCAGGCCGGCCACGAAGACCGCCCACGCGCCCTGCACCAGCGTGTTCAGCGTCACGCCGAGCTCGGCGGCGCGCCGCGACAGGCCGCGCGCGCCCTCCAGCGGCACCTCGACGTGCTCCATGCTGCAGCCGGCTTCGAGCGAGGCGCCGGGCAGCACCAGGGTCGGCTCGCCGACTCCGTCGAGCTCCGCCGCCCAGACGCGGGCGGACTCCTCCTGGTCCTGCTCCGCCAGCCAGGCCAGGAAGTCCCGGTAGGGCCGGGCCCGCGGCAGCGGGGTGTCGCCGGCGTACAGGCGCAGCAGATCCTGCATCATCAGCGGCAGCGACCAGCCGTCGAACAGCACGTGGTGCGCGGTCAGCACCAGCTCCGACCGCTCGTCCTCCAGGACCACCAGGGTCAGGCGCAGCAGCGGCGCGACGGCGGGGTCGAAGTGCGCGTCGCGGTCCCGGGTCAGGAAGTCCTCCAGCGCCGCCGTACGGGAGCCGGACCCGCGCAGGTCGAGCACGTGCCAGGGCAGCTCCACCTCCTCGGGCACCACCTGGACCAGGTCGCCGGCCGCGTCGGCGACGAACGCCGGCCGCAGGTTGGCGTGCCGCCGCAGCAGCCCCTGCCCGGCGGCGCGCATGCGCTCCGCGTCGACCGGCCCGGACAGGTGGAAGACCATCTGCATGTGGTAGGCGTCGAAGGAGGTGTCGGCCAGCATCGCGTGGAACAGCAGGCCCGACTGGACCCGGGTGACCGGCCAGACGTCGGCCAGCTTCCCGTAACGTGATTCCCACGCCTCCAGCTCCGCCTGACCGGCCTTGACCAGCGGCACGTCCGACGGCGTCAGGCCGCCCGCCCCCGGCCGGGCCGCGTGCGCCGCCAGGCCCCGCAGGGCGGCGATCCACAGGTCGGCCAGCTCGCGCACCTCGTCCTCGGTGAGGATGCCGGTCGGGAAGGCGAAGCCCGCCTCCAGGCCCGCCTCGGTGGCGAACGCGTTGACGTCGAGCGCCGACAGGACGGGCATGTCGGCGTTCGGCGCGGGGATGAACTCGCCCACGCCGCTCAGCGGTGACCAGCCGTCGCCGCGCAGCTCCTTGGGCAGGGCGGCGGCGGAGAAGTGGCCGAGGTAGTTGAAGCCGATCTGCGGCTCGGGATGGGCGGCGAGCTCTGCGGCGGTGTCCGGGTTGAGGTGGCGCAGCAGGCCGTACCCGATGCCTTTGTCCGGGATGGCGCGGAGTTGCTCCTTGACCAGCTTGACCACGCGGCCGGCGGACCTGCCGCCCGCGACGGCGTCGTCGAGGTCGTTGTCGGCGACGTCGAGCCGGACGGGGAACATGCTGGTGAACCAGCCGACCGTGCGGGACAGGTCGGCGCCGGGGACGACGGTCTCCTCGCGGCCGTGGCCTTCCAGCCGGACCAGCAGCGAGGACTCCGTCACGCCGCGCCGGCGGCGCCAGCGGGCGACCGCGATCGCGAGCGCGGCGAGCAGGCCGTCGTTCACGCCGCCGTGGAAGGCGGCGGGCAGCCCGGCGAGCAGGGCCTCGCTGGTGACCGGGTCGAGACGCACCTTGACCATGGCGACCGTGGACATGACGTCGACTCCCGGCTCCACCCGGCGCGTTCCCAGCAGCGGGTCGGGGCCGTCGAGGACGGCCTGCCAGGTCGGCAGCTCCGCCGCGCGCCGCGCCGCCTCCTCGCCCAGGGCGTGCGCCCAGCGCCGGAACGACGTGCCGGCCGGCGGCAGCTCCGGCGCCTGGCCGGCGCGTACCCGCTGCCACGCGGCGGCCAGGTCCGGCACCAGCACCCGCCAGGAGACGCCGTCCACCACGAGGTGGTGCAGCACGATGCCGAGCCGGCCCGGCCCGTCGGCGGTGTCGAACCAGACGAACCGCGCCATCACCCCCAAGCCCGGGTCCAGCCGTCCCGCCGCCGCGTCGATCTCGGCGGCGGCCCGCTCGCGCCAGTCGCCGGCGCACGGCACGCGGGTGATCAGGCCCTCGACCCGCGTCGCGCCGGGCGGGTACACCTGCAGGCCGGGCTCCTCGCCCCGGACCAGCCGGGAGCGCAGCGCGTCGTGGCGATCGACGACCGCCGACAGGGTGGCGGCCAGCCCGGCCTCGTCGATGTCCGCGGGCAGCTCCACGACCACGGACATGGAGAAGCGGCCGATGCCGCCGCCCAGGTCGAGCACGTGGCGGGCGGCCGGTGGCAGCGGGACCCAGCCGACGCCGCCGCCTTGCAGCTCCTCCAGCACCGGGCCGTCGTGGGTGCGCCCGGCCGCCGCCTCCGCCAGCGCCCCGACGGTCCTGAGCTCGAACACCTCCTGCGCGGTGACCTCGATCCCGGCCGTCCTGGCCCGCGCGACCACCTGGATGGAACGGATGCTGTCGCCGCCGATGGCGAAGAAGTCGTCGTCGACGCCGACCCGGTCCACGCCGAGCACCTCGGCGAACACCCCGGCCAGGATCTCCTCCCCGGCGGTGCGCGGCGCGCGGTAGACGCCTTCGACGACGACCGGCTCCGGCAGCGCCGCCCGGTCCACCTTCCCGTTCGCCGACAGCGGCAGGCGGCCCATCATCACGAACGCCGACGGCACCATGAACTCCGGCAGCCGGTCCAGCAGGAAGGCGCGCAGCTCGGCCACCGACACGCCGGCGTCGAGCTCGAAGTCCGTCAGGTCACCCGCGTGGTCGCCGCCCGCCGGGACCACGTACCCCACGAGCCGCCTGCCGCCACCGCGGCCTGCGCGGGCGACCACGACCGCGCGGGCCACCGCCGGATGCGACTCCAGAGCGGCCTCGATCTCGCCCGGCTCGATGCGGAACCCGCGCACCTTCACCTGGAAGTCCGCGCGGCCGAGGTAGTCCAGCTCGCCTTCCGGGGTCCAGCGGGCGACGTCGCCGGTGCGGTACATGCGCTCGCCGGGGCCGCGGAACGGGCAGGCGACGAACCGCTCCGCCGTCAGCACCGCCCGGCCGTGGTAGCCGCGCGCCAGCCCGGCGCCGGCGACGTACAACTCGCCGGCCACGCCGGGCGGCACCGGCCGCAGCGCGCCGTCGAGGACGTAACCCCACATGTTGTCCATCGGCCGCCCGATCGGGACGCCCTCCCCGATGCCCTCCGGGGACTCCAGGGTGTGGCAGGAGGTGAACGTCGTGGTCTCCGTCGGGCCGTAGCCGTTGACCACCTTGACGCCGGGGCAGGCCCGCAACACCTTCTCCGCCGCCGCGGGTGAGACGACGTCGCCGCCGGTCCAGACCTCGCGGACGCCGGCGAAGCAGCCTGGGCGCTCCTCCGCGACCACGGCGAACAGGCCGGCGGTCAGCCACAAGGAGGTGATCCGGTGCTCGGCGAGCAGGGCGGCCAGCCGGTCCGCCTCCAGGTCGCCCGGCGGGGCCACGACCACCCGGCCGCCGCTCAGCAGCGGCACCCACAACTCGTACGTGGCGGCGTCGAAGGTCAGCGGCGAGTGCAACAGCACCGCCTCCTGCGCGCCACCCGCGAAGCGCCGGTCCAGCGCGAGCCCGGCGACGCCGCGATGGGTCACCGCGATGCCCTTCGGCCTGCCTTCCGAGCCGGAGGTGTACATGACATAGGCGAGCCGGTCCGGCCCGCCGACCGCGTCGTCGTGCGGCGGTTCGCCGGCCGCGCCGTCGTGCGGCGGTTCGCCGGCCGCGCCGTCGTGCGCTGGTTCGGTCTGCTGGTCGACGAGGACGCAGGGCAGGTCGCCGTGCGGCAGCCGGCCGGCCAGGTCCGAGGTGGTCACCAGCAGCGCGGGACGCGCGTCGCCGAGCATGAGCTCCACCCGCTCCGGCGGGTAACCCGGCTCGATCGGCAGGTACGCGCCGCCGGCCTTCAGCACGGCCAGCATCGCCACCACGAACTCGGCCGAGCGCGGCAACGCCAGCGCCACCATGGTCTCGACGCCCGCCCCGTGCCGGGCCAGCACGCGCGCCAGCCGGTCCGCCCGCTCGTCCAGCTCGCGGTAGCTCAGCGACGCCTCGCCCGCCACCACGGCGACGGCGTCGGGGGTGGCCGCGGCCTGACGCTCGAACAGCTCGGCGACGGTGCGCTCCGGCTGCGGCACCGCCGGATCGACCAGCCGGTCCAGCAGCCGGCCACGCTCGCCGGGAGGCAGCACGTCCACCGAGCCGACGCGGGCGTGCGGGTCGGCGACGACCGCGCGGACGAAGGCGAGGAGCTGCCCGGAGATGGCGGTCAGGTCGGCCGGCTCGTACGCGGCGGCGGGCGCGTCGATGCGGACGCACAGGTCGCCGGGGTCGCGCCCGCCGTAGTGGATCACGATCATCAGCTCGTCGAGCGTGGGGAACGCGCCGCCTGCGAAGGTCGCGCGGCTGCCGCCGAGGTCGCGGTCGTCGATGGGCGGAATGAAGTTGACGATGACGCCGAGCGGGCTGCGGGCCGAGCCCGACTGTCCCATCTCGCGCTTGATGTCGGAGACCAGGTAGGAGGCGTGCCGCAGGACGGCGTACCGCTCGGTGGCGACCGTGCCGGCAACGTCGGCGAAGCTGGCCGAGAGCGGCACCGGCACCCGGATCGGCACGAAGTTGGCCAGCAGGCCGGGCGTGTGCCGCAGCTTCCCCCGCCGGTTGTTGACGGCGAGCGAGAACACCGGCGTGGGCACGTCGCACACCTGGCGGAAGTAGGCGGCGGCGGCGGTCGTCAGCAGGGTCGGCAGCGTCGTGCCGATGGACGCGGCGACCCTGGCCCACTCCTCGGCCTCGTCCTTCGGGACGACACGGGTGCTGTTGAGCACGCCGGCGGACCGCGTCGTCGCCCGCCACTCGCCGCCCGCGCCGGTCCGCTCGCGGCCCGCGTGGCGGACGCTCGGCAGCCGGACGACGTCGTGGCCGCCGGCCAGATAATCGCGCCAGAATGCCGCGTCGTCGGCGAATCGCCGGGAACCACGATAGCGGACGTCCTCCTCGTGAATGAGCGTCGGCCCGCCGCCGGTCCAATCCGGCGCCGTGCCGCCGCCTTTCAGCGCGGTGTAGACCTCGGCGATCCGGCCGGAGAAGGAGATCACCCCGAAGCCGTCCGTGACGATGTGGTGAAATACCAACGCCTGAAAGAAACGGCCCTCGCCGAGTTTGACCAGCCCCACCCGGAAAAGCGGGTCGCTTTTCAGGTCGAACGGCTCGCCGACGCGTTCGGAGATCGTCTCGTACGCCGCCTTCTCCGGATCGGCCGCCGCCGACACGTCCGCGAAGAACGCCCGCCAGTCATCGAGCCCGCGCGGCGTCATGCGTAATCCGGCCGCGTCCTCATGGAAATTGACCAGCGCCGTCCCGGTGTCGGTCAGCGAGGTGCGCACCGCGGATTCGAAGACGGTGAAATCGACGTCGCCGTGGATCTCCCAGATTCCGGCGATGTTGTTCGACACGTCGGGCGCCAGTTTCTGCGCGAGCCACATGCCAGTCTGTGCGGACGAGGCGTTCAGCGTGGACAAGGGAAACTCACCTCTACTCGTGGGGAAATGCGGGCACCCGGGGACGACGCGGCGAAGGGCGTATTCGAGATGGACGATAGACAGCCGCACCGGCGCGGGGCAACGCTTTCGCGGGCCGCCCGCCGGCGAGGCGTCCCGCTGGCGGGACGCCTCGCGCCGCCCGGCGGGAACTCACGGCACCGGGCAGCTCCCGGCCGCGCTGACCTCGGGCAACAGCTCCATGAGCCCGGCCACCTCGCGCCGCCGGCCGAAGTCGCTGCCGGCGAAGGAGCACCGTACCCGGTCGCGGACCTCCGGCCGTTGTTCCTGGCTGAGTTTGAACATGCTGTCGACCCCGGACACCTTGATCCGGTAGGCGCCGACGCCCGGCAGAATCTGCTGGAAATAGGGAATCGAGCCGGACATGTCCCAGCCGGCTCCGAAACGCCCCTCGAAAGCCCGCACGGTGGCCATGACCACCGCCAGCGTCTCCTCGGCCGACTCGATCTTGTGCACGGTGCCGTGCACGTGGACCGAGGTGAAATTCCAGGTCGGGGCCGCCGGATGGATGTCGTAGACGGTCGGCGAGACATAAGCGTTCGGGCCGGAGAATATCGCCAGCACCGGCATTCCGTCGGCCAGGGCCGGCCACTGCGGATTCGCCCGGTTCATATGACCGAGCAGCGTCACCGAGGTCAGATCATCGACCGGCTCGGCGGCCAGCGGATCGACGATGACGGGCACACTGGTGGCGTACGGAACCCCGTTCCGATCGCCATTGGCCACCAGTAAGGCGAGCGGGTTCGAGCGGACCAGCTCGACCGCCCACGAACTGTCCGGCTCACGATATTGACCAGGCACGAACATTGGCTTTCTCCCATTTCTCAAGACGCCGCTCACCCGAATCCGGGCCCATCTCCGAAAGATTGCCCAACTCATCTGCGCCTTGCAATCCTGAAAACGTGCTCGCGATAGTCGCGCCCGGTCAGGGCGCACAGACCCCAGGGTTCCTCGCTCCGTGGATCGAGGATCCGGAATTCGACGACCGTCTCCGCTGGTACTCCGCGGTGTGCGGTCTTGACCTGGCCTACCTCGGTACGGAGGCCGACGCCGACACGGTGAACGACACCGCCGTCACCCAGCCGCTGCTCGTCGCCGCGGGCCTGCTCGCGGCACAGGCGCTGTTCCCCGCGCCCGCGGACGTCGTGGCGCGGATCGACCTGGCGGCCGGGCACAGCGTGGGCGAGATCACCGTCGCCGCCTGCGTCGGGCTGCTCAGCCCCGAGCAGGCGATGGTCCTGGTGCGCGAGCGCGGCAGGGCCATGGCCGAGACGGCCGCCCGGAGCGAGTCCGGCATGGTCGCGGTCGTCGGGGGCGACTCCGCGACGGTCCTGGCCGCCATCCGCGACCACAACCTGGCCGCGGTCAACAACAACGGGCCGGGCCAGGTGGTCGCGGCGGGCGCGCGGGCCGACCTCCATCGGCTCATCGCCGACCCGCCGCCCCAGGCCCGCACCTTCCTGCTGAAGGTGGCGGGCGCCTTCCACACCGAGCAGGTCCAGCACGTGACCGAGCTGCTCGACGGCTACCTTCCGGCGATCTCGCCCCCCGCGCCGGCGACCCTGCTGCTGTCCAACCGGGACGGCAAGGTCGTGACCGACGGGCGCGAGGCGCTGTCGAGGATCGCCCAGCAGGTGAGCTCGCCGGTGTACTGGAACCTCTGCATGGACACCATGGTCGAGCTGGGCGTGACCGGCCTGCTGGAGCTTCCGCCGGCCGGCACGCTCACCCGCATCGCCAGGCGCGCGATGCGCGGTGTCGAGACGTTCGCGCTCAACTCCCCCGATCAGCTCGGCGACGCCGCCGCCTTCATCGGCGAACACGCACGCGGCGACCACCACCTCATCCACGAAGGAGCACCATCATGGCCACTCTCGAACAGATCCGCGTTGAATTCCCCCAGATCGTGAACGAGGTCGCCGGCGTGCCGGTGGGCGAGATCGAGCTGGACAAGGCCCTGACCGCCGACCTCGACATCGACTCGTTGTCCATGGTGGAGATCGTGGTGGCCGCCGAGGAGCGGTTCGGCGTCCGCATCCCAGACGATGAGCTCAACAAGCTCATCACGGTCAGCGACGTGGTGGATTACATCCACCGCCAGCGCGCCTGACCACGAGCCCGCGCGGCCGGACGGCGCCGATCGTGCCGGGGGCCGCGCGGGCCCGGAGCGCAACGCGGGAACGCCTCCCGTGATCAGCCGGTGAGCGGCCTCCTCGCCCTCGCCGGCTGCCATCGATTCCGCACGTGCGGGGTCAAGAAAGAGAACCACCTGCCGGCGGCCGGCCGCGCCATGCCCGGATCCGGCCGTACGGCATCGAAAGCGGCGCTATGAGCGCTCAGGAAGGATCGCCGTGAAGACCAGCGAGGAAGCGGTCGTCGTCACCGGGCTCGGTGCGACGACGCCGCTCGGCGGCGACGTGCCAACAACCTGGCAGGGGCTGCTGAACGGACGCAGCGGCGTGCGCGGGTTGCCCGAATCGTGGCCGGCGGAGCTGCCGGTCCGGATCGCGGCTCCGGCCGCGGTCGACCCGGAGGGACTTCTCAGCAGGACCCAGGTCCGGCGCATGGACCGGGGGCAGCAGTTCGCCCTCGTCGCGGCGCGCGAGGCCTGGCAGGACGCGGGGGCGCCCGACGTCGCGCCGGAGCGGCTGGGCGTCGTCGTCTCGCCGGGGATCGGCGGGGTCGGCTCGGTGCAGGCCGCCTACGAGAGCTACCAGCGCAAGGGCTGGAAGCACGTCTCGCCGTACGCCATCCCGATGCTGATGGCCAACGGCGCGGCCGGGTGGATCAGCATGGAGCTGGGCGCCCAGGCGGGGGCGCACGCGCCCGTCAGCGCGTGCGCGGCCGGCGCGGAGGCCATCGGCTACGCGATCGACATGATCAGGTCCGGCCGCGCCGACGTGGTGGTGGCCGGCGGCACGGAGAGCATCATCCTGCCGCTGTGCGTCGCCGGGTTCGCCTCGATGCGGGCCCTGTCCCTCCGCAACGACGAGCCCGAGCGTGCCTCGCGCCCCTTCGACAAGGGCAGGGACGGCTTCGTGCTGGGCGAGGGCGCGGGTGTGCTCGTGCTCGAATCGGCCGCGCACGCCCGCCGTCGCGGCGCGCGCGTCCACGCGGTCGCCGCCGGCGTCGGGCTCGCGGCCGACGCGCACCACATCTCCCTGCCCAGCGGGGTCGGTGCGCGGACGGCCATGCGGCTCGCGCTCGCCGACGCCGGCCTCCGGGGCGAGGACGTCGCGCACGTCAACGCGCACGCCACCGCCACCCCGGCGGGGGACATCGTCGAGGCCCAGGCCATCGCCGACGTCCTCGGCCACGACGACGCCGTGGTGTCGGCGACCAAGTCCATGACCGGGCATCTGATCGGCGCGGCCGGAGCGGTCGAGGCGATCGCCGCGATCCTCGCCGTCCGCGACCGGGTGACGCCCCCGACGATCAACCTCGACGACCCCGACGACGACCTCACCCTCCACGTTCCCACCGAGCCGCGCGAGCTGCTCCCCCGCGCCGGCGCACCGCTGGCGGCGATGAGCAACTCGTTCGGCTTCGGGGGGCACACCGTCGCGCTCGTCTTCACCTCGGCCTGAGCAGGCGAGGCGGCCACCGCATCCGCATGAGAGCTAGGGAGACCCCAAAGTGAGCCCGAAGGTATACGTCACCGGACTCGGCGCCATCACCCCGCTCGGCGGCGATGTCGCCTCGACGTGGGAGGGCCTGATGGCCGGGCGCTCCGGCATCACGCTCCTCACCGACCCCGAGTACGCTGATCTGCCCATACGGCTCGCGGCGCGGGCGCACTTCGACCCCGCGCAGGTGCTTCCCAGGGTCACGCTCCGGCGGATGGACCGCTACGAGCAGATGGCGATGATCGCCGCCAAGGAGGCCTGGCGGGACGCGGGCTTCGCGGACGACGATCAGCGACCACCGGGCGACCGGATCGCGGTCTCGATCAGCTCAGCGGTCGGCGGCCTGTCCAGCCTGTTGCAAGCCTGGGACGCGCTGAAGGAGAAGGGGCCGCGCCACATCTCGCCGTTCACGATCGGCAAGGTCCTGCCCGACGCCGCCGCCGCCTGGGTCAGCCTCGACCTCGGAGCCACGGCGGCGGCGGAGGCGCCGCTCGCCGCCTGCGCGTCGGGCAACGAGGCGGTCCGGCGCGGCGCGGACCTCATCCGTTCGGGCACGGCCGACGTGGTCGTGGCCGGAGCGTCGGAGGCGGCGATCCACCCGCTGATGCTGGCCTCCTTCGCCCTGATGCAGGCGCTGTCGCGGCGCAACGACGAGCCGGAACGGGCCTCCAGGCCCTTCGACAAGGCCAGGGACGGGTTCGTGTTCGGGGAGGGCGCCGGCATCCTGGTGCTCGAATCGGCGGAGCACGCGGCCAGGCGCGGCGCCCGGGTGTACGCGGAGGTGGCCGGCTCCGGGATCAACGTCGACGGTTACGCCTTCGCCACGCCCGAGCCCACGGGCACCAGCAAGGCGATCGTGATGCGGCAGGCGCTCGCGGACGCCCGGCTGGCACCGGAGGAGTTGTCCTTCGTCAACGCGCACGCCGCCTCGACCCCGCAGGGCGACCTCACCGAGAGCATGGCCATCCGCGCCCTGCTGGGGCCGCACGCGGACCAGGTCGCGGTGACCGCCCCGAAGTCCTCCATGGGCCACCTGATGGGGGCCGCGGGGGCCGCGGAGTCGGTCGTGACGGCGCTGGCGCTGCACCGCAGGGTGATTCCGCCGACCAGCAACCTGGACGACCTGGACGACGAGATCGGGCTGGACGTGGTGCGGGAGCCGCGTCAGCTGCCGGGCGGGGCGGTGGCCGCGCTGAACAACTCCTTCGGGCTGGGCGGCCACAACGTCGTGGTCGCCTTCCGATCCGTCTGACGCACAACTGAGGAAGGCCCGCCGCGGCGGGCCTTCCTCAGGTCGGTCCTCGGTCGAACGGTTTCCGCCATCGGTCTCTACGAGACACTGGTCAGGACACGCGGCTGCTGGTACGCGCTGACCGCGGACTCCAGCACGTACGTGATCCAGGCGTCCAGGCTGAAGCCCTGCGCCAGCGCCACCTCCGAGCAGAGTTCGAGCTGCGCCGGCGGCAGCAACACCTGGATGCTCTTGGCCGGGCAGTCCGGCAACTGGTCGTGCGCGACCTCGGTCCCGCGCGCCGACGCGCCGCCCGAGCGTTCGGCGTGACTGGCCTGGACCTGCTTGCGGAGGTGGTTGCGCGACCAGCCCTGCTCCTCGGCCTTGCGCAACCAGTAGTCCTGCTCGGCCGTCTCCAGGGACGCCACCTCCGCGTGGTGCGCGAAACTGAGCGCCTCCCGCCGGCGGTCCAGCTCGAAACGCCGTGCGACCCAGGCGTAGTTGCGCAACGTCTGGTAGCTCAGCCCGGTCTTCTCGATGACCTGGCGGTAGCGGCCGGTGTAGGCGGTCTCGCCGTAGATCAGCCAGTCGGCGAGCCACCACGCGGAGGAGCTGCTGATCGCGGCGAGCTCCTCCCCCAGCCGCTCCCAGGCCCGCAACGGCAGGATGCGGGGAAAGACCAGCCCCGTGCGGCCGAGCGTCACAGGACCGGCGGGGTTGAACGGAAGGGGGCGGCGGATGTCGCAGACGTTCCTCATGCCGGCGTCGGTCGTCAGCGCGCCGGTCGGGGCCTCAATCGTTCTGGCGCTCATGCGCATGTTCGATACTCCTGGTTCCGCGGAGCCTTTCTGCTGTAAGGCCTGCTGAACCGAAAGTAAGCAATCGACCTGCGGGAACGTACCCCTAACATGCCCCTGACCATCCTGCCAAGTCCCTAGGGGGCGGCCCTTGACAGACCTCAGAGCGGGATGTTCCCGTGGTCGCCCCGGGTGCGCGGCGGGCGGGCCAGCGCCTCGATGAGCCTGCTCCGCGTGGTCTCCGGAGCGATGACCTCGTCGACCACGCCCAGCTCCATCGCGCGGCCCAGCCCGCCGGACACGCAGCGGTGCTCCTCGGCGAGCACGGCGTGCAGGGCCGCCCGCTCGGCCTCCGGCGTCGCGGCGAGGGTCTTCTTGTGCAGGACGGCGACGGCCGACTCCGCGCCCATGACCGCCACCTCGGCGCCCGGCCAGGCGAAGACGGCGCAGGAGCCGAGCGAGCGGGAGTTCATGGCGATGTACGCGCCGCCGTACGCCTTGCGGATGATGAGCGTGGCCGCGGGCACCACGGCCTCGGCGAAGGCGTGCAGCAGCTTGGCCCCGCGCCGGATGACCCCGCCCCGCTCCTGGCCGACGCCCGGAAGGTAGCCGGGCACGTCCACCAGGACGACGAGGGGCAGGCCGAAGGCATCGCACATGCGGACGAACCGGGCGCCTTTCTCGGCCGCGAGCGAGTCGAGGCAGCCGCCCTTGCGGAGCGGGTTGTTCGCCACCACGCCGACGGACCGGCCGCCGAGCCGGCCCAGGCCGACCAGCAGGTTGGGGGCCCAGCGCGGATGCAGCTCCTCGAACGCCACGCCGTCGCCGCCGTCGTCCAGGATCGCGTGGACCACGGGACGCATGTCGTAGGCCCGCCGCGGCGACTCCGGCAGCAGCGCACTCGGATCGACGACCGCGCCACCCCCGGCCACGCCACTCGCGACCAAGTCCCGCGCAATCAGGTCGCGCTCGGCCAGGTCTTGCGGGGCCAGGTCTTGCGGGGCCAGGTCTTGCGGGGCCAGGTCGAAGGTGCCCTGGCGGGAGAGGAGGCCGGTGATGGCGCGGGCCCGGGCGTAGGCCTCCTCCTCGTCGGCGACCGTGACGTGGGCGACGCCCGAGTGCCGTCCGTGCACCTCGGGTCCGCCAAGCCCGGCCATGTCGACCTGCTCGCCCGTGACGCTGCGCACGATGTCCGGCCCGGTCACGAACATCCGGCCCGCCTCCGTCATGATCACGACATCGGTGAGGGCCGGGCCGTACGCCGCCGCGCCCGCCGCCGGCCCCAGAATGACGGAGATCTGCGGGATCAAGCCCGACGCCATGGTCATGGCGGCGAAGATCCGGCCCACGCCGTCCATGGACTCCACGCCTTCGGCCAGCCGCGCGCCGCCGGAGTGCCACACGCCGACGATCGGGCAGTCCGCCAGCATCGCGGCGTCGACGGCCTCGATGATGCGCGCCGAACCGGCCGCGCCGAGCGCGCCGCCCATCCGCCGGGCGTCGGTGCAGTACGCCACCACCGGCGTCCCGTCCACCGTCCCGCGCACGGCCAGCACACCGCTGTCGTCCTCCTCGTGCAGCGGAACCGGCGAACCTGCGTCCAGCAGGCGCGCGAGCCGTACCGAAGGAGCTCGGAGATCTAATTCCGCGGAAACCGTCATCGCCGTCCCTTAGGGGAGAGAAATCAGAAACCTGTTACCAGCGAAGCCGGTGGTCCCGTCACCTGCCAACCTTTCGCCACCCGTCCCGCCGGCCAGACGCCGGACGCCCTTCCGGCCCGGTCGAATAGGGGCCGCGCGCATAGCAGGACTGGGGTTGCGACACAATCGCCGCACCATTCAGACTGGATATACGTCTTCTCCACAGTGTTTCCTGCCGGTCGTGCGAACCGAGCTGGCAGCCGCAATAGCGCGCAACGTGACCGAGGTGTGCGCCCGGCGCTGACAATGGTCATGGAGGTCTGAATGACAACCCCATCCGACATCGCCGTTGGCAGGAATTCCACCGTGTTCCGCAGAAACCCAGACAATGTGCCCGCACCATCCGGCGCCCACGATCCAGAATCGCGTCGTGGCCAGGTGCTGACGACGAAAATCGGATTACAGATCCCGGTCGGGCTGAGCTTCGAGGAATGGGAGCGGGCCGGGCGGCAGCTCACCGACCTGATCGACTCCTCCTGCTGGTGGCTCGGCGACTGGCTGCTGTTCGGCAAAGACCATTACGCCGACCGGTACGAACGCGGCATCCGCGCCGTCGGCCTGCAGTACCAGACCCTGCGCAATTACGCGTGGGTGGCGCGGAAATTCAAGTTCAACCGGCGGCGGTCGGCGCTGACCTTCCAGCACCACGCCGAATTGGCGTCCCTGCCGGTGAACGAGCAGGAATTGTGGCTCGACCGCGCCGAACGCCTCAATTGGACCACCAAGCAGCTCCGCGGCGCGCTGCGCGCCGCCAAGGACAACGCCGAGCCGGTGCCTGTGAGCTCGGTGGAGGCGACCCGGCGGCTGGCGCTGCCCGGCCCCCATGTGCAGCGCTGGCATCTGGCGGCGGCGCAGTCGGGAGTCAAGCTGGAGCAGTGGGTGCTCGTGACGCTGGACAAGGCGGCCGAGCGGATCCTGAAGGAGATCGAGGTCGGCACCGGCGTCTGACCCCGGCTGCCACCGCCCCTCGCCTGCCGCGGGCGGGGGGCCGTGCCGCTTTGTCAGTGGGCCGCGGGCACCCGCTCCTGGGGTGCGCGGCCGCGCAGGCCGAAGGACTCCCGGAGGCGTCGCCGCACGTCGGCCGGGTTCTCGTGGCTGAGCTTGAACATGCCCCTCGCTCCGGTGACCTTGACCCGGAAGGGGCCGACGTCGGCCAGCATCCGGTGGAACCGGTCGACCGGCTCGTACACGTCCCACCCGGATTCGAGCGTGCGCGCGGTCTCCCGCAGCGCGCCCAGCGCCTCCTCGGGCGCGTCGATCCGCTCCACGACGCCGCGCACCTGCACGCTGGTGAACGTCCAGGTCGGGGTGGTGGCCGGCGTCACCGCGAACACGGCGGGCGAGACGAAGGCGGGCGGGCCGGTGAAGGAGAGCAGGATGGCGCTTCCGGTCTCCAGCGCGGCCCAACGGGGATTCGCCCGGTCCAGGCGCGTGAGCAGGGTCAGGCCGGCCAGATCATCCGCGTGATCGCCGATGGCCCGCCGGTCGGGAATCACCGGAAGATGGGTGGCGAACGGGCCGGCGGCGGGGCTGTCATTGATCACCAATAACGCCAGCGGGTTCTTGCGGATGAGCTCCAGCATCCACGACCCGTCCTGTTCGCGATGCCAACTCGGTACGTACATCCCGATCACTCCTTTCGCTATCCCGGATAAACCCACTATTGCTGTCCTGTCGCCGGGACAGCAACCCCAGAGACTGCCACGGCGGAACCCCTGCGCACCTCCGGGCAACCCCTACAAGTTCCCCCTGGAAAGGCTTCCCCACCCCTAGGGGCCACCCGTACCGTGTTGTTCAGCGCACCACGGAGAACGAGGTGCGAGACGGCCACGGAACATCCGAGATGGGGAAATGCGAATGAACATGCCCGAGTCTGAGACGTACGATGTCGTCGGCATCGGCTTCGGTCCTTCGAACCTGTCGCTGGCGATTGCCCTGGAGGAACAGCGATCAGATGTGCGAGCCGCCTTCTTCGAGCGTCAGCCGAAATTCGGCTGGCACCGGAACATGCTGCTCCCATCGGCCACCATGCAGATTTCTTTTCTTAAGGACTTGGCCACTTTCCGCAATCCGCTGTCGCGATACACGTTCGTTTCCTTTCTGCACCAGTCCGGCCGGCTGACGAGCTTCGTCAACAACCAGGACTTCTTCCCGACGCGCCAGGAGTTCCACCAGTACCTGGAATGGGCGGAGAAGCACTTCGCCCACCAGGTCTCCTACGGCTCGGAGATCACCTCGATGCGGCCGGCCCCCGGCACGCGGGAGTACGTGCAGCTTGAGGTGCGCGACACGAGCGGCTCCGGCAGCAGGTGGGTCAACGCGCGCAACGTGGTCCTCGCGACGGGCCTGGTGCCGCGGATGCCGGCCGGCATGGCCCGCGACGACCGGGTCTGGCACAGCTCGGAGTTCCTCGGGAAGTACAAGCGGATGGACCCCGCGGAGTTGCGGAACGTCGCGGTGGTCGGCGCCGGCCAGAGCGCCGCCGAGATCACCAGGTTCTTCCACGACTCGCTGCCGCACGCCCAGGTCCACTCGATCATGCCCTCGTACGGATACTCCGTGGCCGACGACACACCTTTCGCGAACCAGGTGTTCGACCCCGACGCCGTCAACGACTACTACTACGGATCCGACCAGACGAAGGACTCCTTCTGGCGCTACCACAAGAACACCAACTACTCCGTGGTCGACGACGACGTCATCAGGGACCTCTACCGGCGCTCCTACGACGAGGAGGTGCACCAGGCCAGACGCCTGCACTTCCTGAACCTGACCAGGGTGACCGAGGTCAAGCGGGTCGGTGACGAGACCCGCGTCCTGCTGCACTCGCAGCTCGGCAAGGAGTCCGAGCTCGACGTCGACGCGCTGGTCTTCGCCACCGGCTACGACGCCATGGAGCCCGGCCGCCTGCTGGGCGACCTCAACGAGCACTGCCTGCGCGACGAGGCCGGCCGCCTGCGGCTGGAGCGCGACTACCGCATCGTCACCACCCCCGACGTGCACTGCGGCATCTATCTGCAGGGCGGCACCGAGCACACCCACGGCCTGTCGTCGGCCCTGCTGTCGAACATCGCCGTGCGCAGCGGCGAGATCGCCGACTCGGTTCTGGAGCGGCGGGCCACGACGCGGACCCTGCGGCACCGGATCCCCAGCCAGGTGACCAGTGACGCCGCCTGACCCGGCGCCCACCCGCCCGGCCCGATCCCGGGCACTCCCCTCCCGGACGGCCTCGTCCCGCGAGGTGCGCTCCGCCGAGATCCCACCAACCGGCGCCTCATTCGGCGGGGCTCCGTCCACCGGGGCCTCAACCCACGGGGCTCCGTCCCGAGGCGGCGCGACCCCCCGGGCGCCACCCAGCCGAACCGCCCCAGTCAAGAAATTTCAGGAGAGGAGCCGACATGTCCCCGTACAACGACGTGCGTCACGACCGGCTCCCGCGCCCGGCGACGACCCGGCGCGCACGCCCTCCGCTGACCACGCACCGTGGCTTCGCGCCGCTGGATCACAGCGGCTCGAAGCCCGCCGGGCGGCTAGCCGAGGAGACTGCGCAGGATCAGCGACACGGCGGCCAGGGCGACCATGACCAGCACCGCGCCCTGGATCCAGCGCTGCTCCAGATGGCGGCGGACCCGCGCGGAGACCAGGAAGCCGGCGCCCACGAAGGGGAGCAGGACCAGACCGCCGACGATCTGCGTCCAGCTCAGCGAGCCCATCAGCGCGACGCACGACAACGACAGCAGGCTGCCGAAGGTGGTGAAGACGCCCAGGCTGCCCCGCATGGTGGGCGCGGACGAGCCACGGTAGACCAGCGCGATCAGCGGTCCGCCGATCGCCGCGGTGGTCCCGGCGACGCCGGCGAACATGCCGGAGGTCACGAGGGTGAAGCGGTTGCGCGGCAGTCGCGACGGCGCCAGCGCCACCACCACGGCGACCAGCAGGATGACGGCGCCGTTGAGCAGGCTGAGCCCTTGCACCGTCGCGATCGCCGCCGCCCAGGCACTGCCCGCGGTGCCGACCAGCCGGCCGCCGAGCGCCCAGCGCAGTCCGCTCCAGTCGGCGTGCCTGGCCTCGTCGGCCACGGTGAGCACCGCCAGGCCGAAGGCGACGACGAGCATGGCGCCGGGCATGAGATCGGGTTCCAGGAGCTGGACGACCGGGGTCGACACCAGTGCGAGTCCGGTGCCGGTGCCGCCTTGCAGGACGGCTCCGATGAAGACGGCGATTCCAGACAGCAGCAGGATGGCCAGGTCCGGCATGGCGACACCTCCCCAACCTCGGTCGTGTCACCTCCCACTGAACAAGGAGCCGCCCGCGCACATAACCCAGAAAGCACCCCAGACCACCAGCTCAATCCACATACCGCATAATTCGGACTTCCGCAAAAACGCGACGAGCCCTCCGACGGCCATTCCCGGCAAAAATTCGAGGGCCGTTACGCGAGCTACTCCTCACGTAACGGCCCTCCAGCGTGGGGCACGGCTCTCCGACCAGGACACCACCTCATCGCGGGCTAAAATCCCTGCAACACCGACACTTCAAGAGTAAGCCGCCCATATCTGCTGTAAAACCCCAACCACCCCCTAATAAGGATGGCCTGGAACTAGCAGATTGCTCCTCAAGAAATCATTCCGGACCGGGCGGAAAACCGAAAAGGACAGCGGTCGCCGCCCCTCCCCGACTTCGGGG
>NZ_JBSFVA010000063.1:0-34291 GCF_053592075.1 Nonomuraea sp. NPDC002799 | reverse complement strand
TACATTCCGAACCCGGAAGTTAAGCTTCCCAGCGCCGATGGTACTGCACTCGGGAGGGTGTGGGAGAGTAGGTCACCGCCGGACAATTTTTCTGGAAAGGGCTCGACGTTCACACGTCGGGCCCTTTCCGCATGCGCGCAGACAGGATGGGGCTCCACATACGGTGTGGGGCCCTTTTGCTTTTGCTTTTGCTTTTCCTTGGACAGGGCCCGCGCACCGCGCTGGGCCCTTTCTGTTTTCCGGGGGGAAGGGCTCTACGCACTGCGCGGGGCCCTTTCTGCGCCCACGAGGCCAGGAAGGGCGGCATGGAGCGCAGGTTGGCGTCGTGGTAGCTGAACAGGCCGTCGTCCAGGACCAAGGCGGCGGCGCGGTGCTCCACGGCGGCAGCGCGGGCAACGAGGAACCCGCCAAGGCTGTAGCCGTGCAGGATCATGCGATCGACGTCGATCTCGGGGCGGGTCAGCGCGTAGTCGACGACGGAGGTGATGACCGCTTCCCAGTCGGGGCGGAAGAACAGGTGCTGCTCGCGGAACTCGGCGCCCTGGCCGGGGCCGTCGTAGGCCAGGCAGATGTAGCCGCGGCGCAGCGCCGCGGCCGCGACGGCGAAGTATGCCTCCTCCAGGATGGAGTCGAAGCTGCTGGTGAACACCACGGTCAGGCGCGGGGTCCCGGTGTCGTCGACCAGTAACAGGTATCCCGGCAGGGTGGTGTTCTCGTACAGGATGGCGATGGTCTCGATCGGGGTGTCCATCAAGCCGGCTGCGGTGGCGAAGGTGTCGCGGGCGAGCGCGGACAGTTCTTTGGCATCGGGGTCGTTGAAAGGATCGTCGCGCAGGTAGAACTCGGCGGTGCGGTGGCAGTTGGAGGCACGCGGTAGCGCTTCGCGGGCGCTGATGCGGTGGCCTGCCGCCAGTGAGCGGGTGCCGAGTTCGTGCACCCGGGTAGCGGTGGCCTTCCACTCGCGGTGCCAGGCGGTCTCGTCCGCCTCGCCGATGGCCCGAGCGGTCACTTGGACTTCTCCCAGCTCGGCGCCGCCGTAGGTGGCGAAGCACGCGGTGCGCAGGGCTCCTTCCAGGGAGAGTTCGGTGTGCCTGGTCGGTGATGGTGGTGCGCTTGGATCAGGGGTTCGCAAGGCGGGAGATCGTGGTGCGGATCATGGTCACTCGTTCGGGCAGTGGCGCCGCCGGGATGTCGATGAGTTGGTAGCCGAAAGAGCGGTAGGTCTGCTCGTGGATGTGTTCGAAGGTGAGGGAGTCTTCGAAAGTGATTGTGCGGGCTGCGGTCGGTTCGCAGAAGCCGAGATTACGGATGAAGAACACGTGCCGGTCATAGATCTGCTCGCTCGTGATCCTTTCGATTTCGGCGGACAGGGCCGGGGGGATCGATAGCCCCAAATAGGTGCCGAGGGCGTGGGTGCAGACAGGCGAGCGGTCGAAGAACTGCACCTGCGGTGCATTGCGGATGGCCTGTTGTCGCCGTCGTTGCGCGGCCACGACTTCGTCGAGGAAGGACGGCCGGGTCCACGGCTCGGTGTCGCCGCCGGCCTGCTCGGCCGTGATGACCGCAGTGGCAGCCTCCTCGACCGTCGCGTATCCGAGGGTCGCGAGGTGGCGCAGGATGGTGGTCTTGCCGGCGCCTGGGGTGCCGGTGAGGATGTAGCGCTTCATCGTGTGGATCGCCTTTCCGGTTGCACGTGTATGACTTGGCTCGGCCGTGGAGCGCGGGATCTGGTGGTGGCGCCCACCCGTGCCTCGGGTGCGTCAGCGCGAGGTCGGGCAGGTCAAGAAGGCCGGTGCGCAACAGGAGGGCGCGGGCGAAGGCGGGAAGCCGATGGGCCCATCCCGGTCGGGGCAGGCACGCCGGGCGAAGATCGCCACCGGATGGTGGGAAGCAGCCGGGCGAAGCGGTCAGCCGGACGGTTGCAGCGGCTGGGCGAGGTGGGCAGCCTGGCGGAGGCGGCAACGAGGCGGCCAGCCGGACGGTGGGAAGCAGCCGGGTGAGGGGTCAGCCGGGTCGAGGCCGCGACTGGGCGAGGCTGGCAGCCGGGCGATGGGAAGTAGCCAGGTGGTGTGGGCAGCCGAGTGGTGGGAAGCAGTCGGGCGGAGGAAGTAATCGGGCGAGGGAGCAGCCGCATGAGGGAGAGGCCGTGGGATCGGCAGCACGTCTGCTTGATCGGGGGTGTGGCGGGTTCGCCTCGAAGGTACACCTGGCCGTCGAGCGGGGCCAGGGCGCCCTTGTGGTGATGCATGAGAACCGCGCTTGCCAGCTGTTACGACGAGTTGGCCCTGCTGCAATGTGGTCGCGGAGCCGATCGTCGCGGGTGGTGAACGGTCGATCCCTTTCGGGATCGCACTCTAGATTTCCAGGGTGCCCGACAGGATGGTTACAGCCCGGCCGGCGAGGTGTACCCGGTCGCCGTCGTGGGTCACGTGGACGAGTCCGCCTCTGGCCGAGAGTTGAGCGCCCGTCAGGGAGGCGCTGCCCAGGCGGGCCGACCAGTACGGGGCGAGGGCACAGTGGGCGGAGCCCGTGACCGGGTCCTCCGGTACGCCGACATTCGGGGCGAAGAAACGGGACACGAAGTCCGTCTCGGTGCCTTGTGCGGTGACGATGACACCTCTCGCGCCAACGGCGGCCAGCGCGTTGATATTGGGGGTCAGCGACCGTACCGTTTCCTCGGAGTCCAGCTCCACCAGCAGGTCAAGGTGGCTTTTTCCGACTTGCACCGGGGTGGCGCCGAGTGCTTTCTCCAAGCCTTCGGGAACGGGGACCCGCGTCACGTCCTTGGCCGGGAAATCCATTGTGATCATGTCGTCGGATCGGCGATTCACGGTAAGCGTGCCGCTGGCCGTGCGGAATTCGAGCTGCCCTGACGCCGCGCCCGTCGAATAGAGGACGTGGGCGGTCGCGAGCGTGGCGTGACCACAGAGAGTGACTTCGACCGCCGGCGTGAACCAGCGGAGGGAATCTTCTAGGAGGAAGGCGGTCTCAGAGAGGTTCATCTCGGTCGCTACGCTCTGCATCCACCGCTCGTTAGCCGGAGAGTCCAGCAGGCAGACCGCTGCGGGATTACCCTTGAAAACCGTGTCGGTGAAGGCGTCCACAGTGAAGAGGCGCATGTGGCCGATGCTATACGGGGGGCGGATATCCAGATGCAAGCGGGTTGCAAGCCGTACAAAATGGAATTAGGGCTGGGCGTGTCGCGTGGCGAATGCGGAATCGTCGGTTACCGTCCAATGTGTAGGGACGTGCCGATTACGGTGAGTTCCTGAGGAAAGGACAAGCCGATGGGGGCAGTGCGCAAGGTGGTGAGCTACCTTGGCCTGAGCGGGGTCGATCACTACGACGAGGGTTACGACGACGACGAGAACTACGAGGACGAGTACGTCCCCGCGACCGAGCGGGCTGCCAAGCGGTGGCGCGCGAACGTCGACTCGTCACGGATCGTGATGGTTCAGCCGCTCAAGTACAACGACGCACCGTTGATCGGTCGGCACTTCCGTGACGGCCAGACGGTGATCATGGACGTCACGGGCATGGCTATGCCTGAGGCGACCAGGATGGTCGACTTCGCCGCTGGGCTGGCATTCGGGTGTGAAGGGCGGATCGAGCGCATCGCCGAACGCGTCTTCCTGCTCGCGCCGGCTCACGTGGAGATCGAGACCAGCTGAGCGAGGATCGTCTCGAGGCCGGAGCCGTTCGTGCCGCGGTCTGAGGTAGGTCCTGTGCCAGGTTAGGTTACGCGTCGTTCTAGCCGGATGCGGTCGTCCCACCCAGCTACGGGTGGTTCGGGCCGGTCCGGGGTGCAAGTCCTAGTTCCGAAGGTTCCAACCGTTCAGCCCAAGCGCTCGGCCCAGCAGCTTGGCGCAGGCGGGCACTCCAGATGGTCATTTCCGGTCCAGGCTTCGGGCGTTCAAGACGTCGCACCGTCACCCCGAAGCCGGGACCAGGAGGCCCGCGGCCGGGGGCCAGGGGTTGGTGGCCAGGGGTTGGTGGCCAGTGCCGTGTCAGCGCAGTGCGAGTGGCCGGTTATCCGCAGGCTCGGCCGGAAATGGCCGATCGCCAAGAGGGCCGAAGCCGCTCAACCGCCGACAAGTCCGTTCCAGTGAGAGGCCGCGGGCTGCTCTGGCGTCTGCACGTGGTGAGCACGAGGCCCGGGGGTGCGTAGGTGTCGATGCCCCGTGAGCACGAGGCGCGGAGGAGCGTAGGTGTCGACGCCCCGTGAGCACGAGGCTCTGGAAGGCGTTCACGTGTCGGCATCCTGGGTGTAGGGCCCACGAGGCAAGTGCTGACAGTGTGTGATCGCTAGGGGGCTGGGCCGAGGGTGGTCAGGCGGCGCGCGGCCCCCGGCGGATGAGGCGGGCCAGCTCGGTCGCGTCCTCGGCGGCCTGCTTCGCGCGCGCGTCGGATTCGCGGGCGTAGGCGTGCATGGCCCACACCGCTCCCTCGGCCAGCTCCTTCAGCTCGCTGACCTGAGCGGCCACGTATTGGGCGTCGGCTTCGACGAGCTTGCGGCGCTGCCAGAGCTGCCAGCCGGCCAGGCCCATCATGGCCACTCCCGCCGCAGCCGGCAGGACGATGCCGGTGAACGCCGCGCCGAGCAGGCAGGCGACGCCCACCACGATGAGCACCATGGCGGCCCACGGGCGGCCGCGCGGCACGACGCCCTCCGTGAGGATGGCCTCCTCCGCCGTGGCCAGCGAGGACTCGTCTGGCCCCTCGGGGCGCAGGTGGATGCGGTGGCCGAGCAGGGGCACCGTGAGCGTGGCGGGCGGCGCCAGGCCGCTGTCGGCTTCGAGTTCTTCGGCCACGCCCCGCAGGATCGGCGCCGCCACGTGCAGAGCGATCGCCGCCAGGTGCGGGTCGGCGCCCGGACGCAGGTCGTCGAGCAGGTACGTGCTGAGCGAGGCCATCGGCCCGGCCGGACCGCTCAGGCCGATCAGTGAGCGGAGGACGGCGAGCGGCTCGTCCTCGGCCCAGGTGGTGGCGGGGCTGCCGGAGCTGTTGTCGAGCGGCGCGGCGGAGTCGTTCTCGGCCTGGCGCGTCGAGGTGATCTCCGCGCACCGCCCGCGCAGCCGCGCCAGCCGGGCGGCCGCCACGGCGGGCTTGGCCAGGTCCGGAATTTCGGCCATTTCCGGGAAGTCGGCCAGGGACGGCGGCACGACGACCGACGGCTCACCCGGGACGAGAGCCTGCACCCACTGCCCCGGGTCGGCATGCTCCTGCACGGCCAGCACGTCGAGCTTGCGCAGCACGAAGATCTTGCCGGCGGGGCCGTAGGCGCCTCTGGCGGCGGCCAGCCAGAGCGAGCGCTGGCCGTGGGTGACCGGCTGCTCGAATGACAACTCGCCGAAGGCCGTGCCCAGCCAGGAGGCGTGGATGCGGCTGCCCTGCCCGGACACGGCGAGGGCCAGGCAGAGGAAGAGCGCGGTCCGCTGCTGGTCGCGACCTGCCGCTCTGCTCAGCGGATCGAGTGGGTCGTCGCCGGTGAGGATGGCCACCAGTGCTTCGACGGCCGGGGGCAGCCAGTTGCCGGGTATGTCGCTGAAGCCCGGGGCGGCGGGAGGTGCGGTGTCCTTGGCGGCGAGGTGAGCCAGCAGCGCCTCGGCATAGCGGTGCAACTCCGTCGCCACGTGGGGGCTCGCAGTCAGGTCCGTGCTCAAGGCAGAGAACTCCCCCATTTCGGCCTCATTCATGACCGCGTAAAGCCTAACCGTTGGGGCGCGCCAACCGGGGGGAGGCGCGCCCATGACGGAACGGGAGACTTTGAGTCAACTGCCTGTTACATGCGCTCGGGGACAGGGACGCCCAGAAGGTCGAGGCCGGTCCGCAGCACGTGCTGGGTGAGCGCGCAGAGGGCCAGCCGCGACTGCCTCGTCTGCGCGGGCACGTCCGGCTTGAGCACGGGACACTGCTCGTAGAACGTGCTGAACAGGCTCGCGGTCTCGAACAGGAAGGCGCAGAGCCGGTGCGGCTCCGACTGGGCCGTCACCTGCTCGACGAGGGTGCCGAAACCCAGCAGGTGGAGGGCCAGCGCTCGCTCGGCGGGCTCGCCCGGCAGGATCGGCCCCGTGGCGGACGAGGGCTCGATCTCCGCCTTGCGGAAGATGGAGCCGATCCGCGCGGTCGCGTACTGCATGTAAGGGCCGGTGTTGCCGGTGAAGCCCAGCATGCGGTCGTAGTCGAAGACGTACTCGCTGTCGTGGCTGACCGACAGATCGGCATATTTGACCGCGCCCATGCCGACGGCGTGCGCGATCTCCTTCATGGTGGCCTCGTCGTAGCCCCGGTCGGCGATCGCCGCCGTGGCCCGGTCGACGGCCTCCTGCAGCAGCTCCATCAGCTTGACGGACTCGCCGGAGCGCGTCTTGAACCGGCGGCCGTCCTTGCCCAGCATCATGCCGATCTGGACGTGCTCGGCCGACACCGTGTCGGGCAGCCAGCCGGACATCTGCGCGGCGGCGAAGACCATCCGGAAGTGCAGCGCCTGGTCGGCGCCCACGACGTAGAGGATGCGGTCGGTCTTGAGGTCGTGGACGCGGTAGCGGATCGCCGCCATGTCGGTGGAGGCGTAACCGTAGCCGCCGTCGCTCTTCCTGATGATGAGCGGCAGCGGCTTGTCGTCGGAGCCGGTGAACCCGGGCGGGAACAGGCAGAGCGCGCCCTCGCTGTGCACCGCCACCCCGGAGGACTCCAGGTCGTCGCAGGTCTTCTCGAGCATGGGGTTGTACATGCTCTCGCCGGCGATGTCGGCGTCGGTCAGCGTCACGCCGAGCAGGGAGTAGACCTTGTTGAAGTAGCGGACGGTGGCGTCCATGAACACGTGCCAGAGCCGCATCGTGGCGGGGTCGCCCGACTGCAGCGTGGTCACCCGGACGCGGGCCCGCAGCTTGAAGTCTTCGTCGCCGTCGAACTTGGCCCGCGCCGCCTGGTAGAACTCCGTGCCCAGGCCGGCTTCGAGCTGCGCGACCGCGGCCTCCTCGCCGATGTCGAGCAGGTGCTCGATGAGCATGCCGAACGGCGTGCCCCAGTCGCCCAGGTGGTTCTGCCTGATCACGGTGTTGCCCAGGTGCTCGTGCAGGCGGGCCAGCGAGTCGCCGACGATCGTCGTGCGCAGGTGGCCGACGTGCATCTCCTTGGCCGCGTTGGGCGCGGAGTAGTCGATCACCACGGTCTGCGACGGCGTGATCGAGCCGACGCCGAGCCGCGGGTCGCTCCGCATGCGCTGCGCCTCGGTGGCGATCCACGAGTCGTCGAGGCTGATGTTGAGGAAGCCGGGGCCGCTGACCTCCACCGTGCCGGGAAAGTCCGACAGCTCCGCCTTGATGGCCTCGGCGACCTCCCGCGGGGACCGTCGCAGGCGCTTGGCCAGGCTCATCGCGACGTTCGCCTGGAAGTCGGCGAACTGGGACGGCCGGATCAGCGGATCTGCGTCGGCGTGCTCGGAGCCGAACGCGTGTGCCAGCGCCTGCTGGACGCGCTCGGTGAGCACTATCTGCGGGTCGGTCATGTTCTAAGAGTACCGGCGAGCTTGACCGCGATGCTGATCGCCGCGGCACCCACGATCGAGATGCCGACGGCGGTCAGATCCTTGCCGAGGTCGCCCGGTGCGAGCGCGAAGAAGGTCCGGACGAACGGCAGCGCCAGGCCGCCGGCGAACAGCGCCGCCATGGCGCCGACCAGAGCCACGCGCGACCAGGTGAGGGGTGCCGCGATCAGCACGAGCACCCACCAGGTGGTCAGGAAGAGCGTGATCACGGCCGACGTCTGGTCCTCGACGAGGCTGGAGGCGCCGTGGTGCGCGACGCGGAACGACAGCAGCACCGCCCCCGCGCACAACACCCCCGCGGGCACGGCGAAGCGCAACACCCGGCGGACGAACCCCGGCCGCGAGCGTTCGAGCGTGGGCGCGAGCGCGAGGAAGAGGGCGGGGATGCCGATGGTGAGGGCGTTCGTCAGGGTGGAGTGGCGGGGCGCGAACGGGAACATCACCCCGGCGACGCCGACGACCAGCGACAACACGATCGCGTAGAAGGTCTTGGTGAGGAACAGGTGGGAGACGCGTTCGATGTTGGCGAGCACCCGGCGGCCCTCGCTCATGACGTGCGGCAGCGCGGCGAACGTGTTGTCCAGCAGCACCACCTGCGCGACCGCCTTGGTGGCCGGGCTGCCCGTGCCCATCGCGATGCCCAGGTCGGCGTCCTTGAGCGCGAGTACGTCGTTGACGCCGTCGCCGGTCATGGCCACGGTGTGGCCGCGCGCCTGCAGCGCCGTGACGAACTGGCGCTTCTGCCGCGGGCTGACCCGGCCGAAGACGGTGTGGGTGTCGAGCAGCTCGCCGAGCCGCGCCTGGTCGTCGTCCAGCAGGGTCCTGGCGTCTATCGAACGGTCGCCGCCCGGGATCCCCAGGCTCGTGGCGATCGCCGAGACGGCGGCGGGGTTGTCGCCGGAGATGACCTTGATCGTCACGCCCTGCTCGGCGAAGTAGCGCAGGGTCTGCCGCGCGTCGGGTCTGACGCGCTGCTTGAACGTCACGAGCGCGACCGCCTCCATCGCCGCCTCCCCGCCGACCGCCTCCCCGCCGGGCGACGACAGACTGCCGGTACGGCACAACACCAGCACGCGGGCCCCATCGCCGGCCAGCCCGGCGGCCCTGTCGTAGCCGTCGCCGCCGTCGAGCAGCACGTCGGGGGCGCCCAGCACCCAGACGCCCCGCGCGCCGAAGTCGGCGCCGCTCCACTTGCGCGCCGAGGAGAACGGCACCGTCTCGCCGGCCGTCCACCCGTCACCTGTTTCGGGATAGCGGTCGCGGACGGCCTGGGCGGTGGCGTTCGGCCGGTGGTCGAGGTGCGCCAGGGCGGCCAGCGCGGCGTCGACCGGCTGGCCGTCGCGGAGCGGCAGCACCTGGTCGAGGTCCATCCCGCCGGCCGTGAGGGTGCCCGTCTTGTCGAGGCAGAGCACGTTCACCCGGGCCAGGCCCTCGATCGCGGGCAGCTCCTGCACCAGGCACCGGCGCCGGCCGAGGCGGACGACGCCGACGGCGAACGCGATCGAGGTCATCAGCACCAGACCCTCCGGGATCATGGTGACGATGCCGGCGACGGCGCCGGTCAGCGCGGTGCGGAAGTCGGCCGAGTTGTGCAGCTGGCTGTAGATCAGCAGAGCGCCGATCGGGATGACCAGCCAGGTGATGTACTTGATGAAGCGGGCCACGCCTTCGCGCAGCTCGGAGTGGGCGAGGTGAAACTTGCTGGCCTCTTCGGCGAGTTTGACGGCGTACGCGTCGGTGCCGACCTTCGTGGCCACGAACGCGCCCGAGCCCGCCACCGCGAAGCTGCCCGACAGGACCCGGTCACCCGGCCGCTTGTGCACGGGATCGGCCTCGCCGGTCAGCAGCGACTCGTCCACCTCCAGCCCGGCGGACTCGGTCACCTCGCCGTCGACCAGCAGGCGGTCACCGGGGCCGAGCAGGACCAGATCGCCCTGAACTACCCGCCGGGGCTCGACCAGCCGTTCCGCGCCGTCGCGCCGGACCCGGACCGGAGCCTCGTTGAGGACCGCGAGCTTGTCGAGGGTGCGCTTGGCCCGCAGCTCCTGGACGATGCCGATCAACGCGTTGGCCACGATGATCAGCCCGAACAGGCCGTCCTGCCACTCACCGAAGATCAGGATCAGCGCCCACAGCGCGCCGATGACCAGATTGAACAGGGTGAAGACGTTCGACCTGATGATCGCGCTCAGCGACCTGCTCGACCGCCGCGGAACCTCGTTGGCCTTCGCTCCCCTCACCTGCGTCGAAGTCAGCCCATGCGCCACCGAGGTGAGCCCGTCCACATAACCCCCTGTTTCTGTGGATCAGGTCTCACACCCTATGGGCTCACCACAGCCTGTGTGAGCGATGTGTGGCCGCGACTCTCTCGGCGATTCCGGACACGATGCCGTCCGACGTGAGGTCGGCCGCGAGCCGGCAGGCGGCGCTGATCGCCAGGGCCTTGGAGGAGCCGTGGGCGATCACCACGGTGCCGTTCAGGCCGAGCAGGACCGCGCCGCCGTACGCCTCGGCGTCGAGGCGGCGGCGCAACTCCCGCAGGCGCGAGCGCTGCATGGCGGCGCCGAGCCTGGCCAGCGCGCTCTCGCTGATCGTCTCCCGCAGCTCGCTGAACGCGTAGCGGACCGCGCCCTCCATGGTCTTCAACGCCACGTTGCCGGTGAACCCGTCGGTGGTGATCACGTCGACCTTGCCGGTCAGCAGGTCGTGGCCCTCGACGTTGCCGGCGAAGGCGAGGCCGGGGGAGCCCTCCAGCAGCTCGTGGGCGCGTTTGACCAGCTTGTTGCCCTTCTCCGCCTCGCTGCCGATGGTGAGCAGGCCGACCTTCGGGGCCTCGATGCCGTAGGCCAGCTCGGCGTAGGCCACGCCCAGGTGGGCGAACTGCACCAGCATCTCCGGCTTGCACTCGGCGTTGGCGCCCGCGTCGAGGAGCAGGGTCGGCCGGGGATGGGTGGGCAGGGCGACGGCTATGGCCGGTCTCAGCACCCCTTGCTGGGCTTTGAGGCGGAGCCTGCCGGTGGCCACGATGCCCGCCGTGGAGCCGGCCGACACGACCGCGCCGGCGTCGCCCCGGCGGACGAGGTGGCAGGCGATCGCGATGCTGGATCGGGGGCGGCGCAGGCTCGCCAGCGCGCCCTCGTCCATCGCCAGGGCCTCCTCGGCCCGGACGATCGGGACCTCCTTGGTGGCGTCGTGGTCGGCCAGTGCCTCATAGAGCACGCGCGGTGAGCCGACGAGCACGACGGACAGGCCGCGTTCGCGCACGGCGTGCACGGCGCCCGCCACGATCTCGTGCGGTGCGTGGTCGCCGCCCATGGCGTCGAGGGCGATGGGCCTGCTGTCGGACAATGCTCACCTCGTACGGCATCGAGCCCGCCGCCACGGCATTGGGCCGGAACGCGGGCTCGGTGTGTCCGCATCACAGGCAAGGCAGGTGTCAGGTTAACCGGCGGGTAGGCCCTGTTGGTTCCCTGGAGGGCGGGTTCCATTCCCGCTGCCCGGTGTTCGTGTTCGCCGGGCGGGCCCGCGAGGTGGCGGGTCGTGAATGAGGGGTCGGTCAGCGCAGGTTCCAGTCGTCGACGCCGCGGGTCACGATCACCTTGGAGAACGCGGACGTGCCCGTGATCCGGATCAACGGCCCATCCGCTTGGGACCCGCCGGTAACGTTGCGCTTGCCGAACATGGAGCTGCCCTCATCGATCACATGGGCGTCGTCGGGGACGCGTACGATCATCTTGCTGAACCACGCGTTCGTCTCGATGGTGATCTCGCGTCCGGGCAGGACCGCGTCCGACAGGTCGATGACGAGCGCCCCGAACCGGGCCGACAACCTGGTGTGCCGGGAGGCCACCCACCGGCCCTTCCGGACGATCTTGCTGAACTTCGAGTCGATGACCTGCTGCCCGATGGCGGCGGGCACCTGGGACGCGGACACCTCGGGCAGATCCCGGGTGATGGGGACGAGCTCGCCGACGGTCTTCGCCGTGTAGGCGACGTCGAGCCGGTCGGCGTGCTCGACGCTGGTGAGTCTTCCGGTGGCGAGTGCCTCGCCGAGCACCGCGGCGACGCGGTCGCGGTCGGCGTCGGAGGCGCGCTGGTCCGAATCGTTTGTCACGAAAAGTTAGTCTAGGCGGCTTCACGATATGTCGCGAGTGTCGCAAACCTCCAGGAAAACTTGGAGCCCAGCGGAACCAGTGACGCGCCTGACCACGTCCGGGTATTAAGGACCGTAGACGCGCGACAGGGTCGTGAGGTTTACACCCGATCGAACAAAAAAGATGGGAAAGGCCTAGTGATCTTGAACCAGGCTGGCACGCGGCGCTTCAAGGCGTTCACGTCCAAGCATCTCGACGAGCTCCTGCAGCGTGCGGGGCTTGGGAACGAGGAACGGCTGAAGGTCCGCGCCGTCGCCACGGTGCTGCCGTTCCGCACCAACGCCTATGTCGTCGATGAACTCATAGACTGGTCGGCCGCGCCCGACGACCCGATCTACCGGCTTGTCTTCCCTCAGGAGGACATGCTGCCCGCCACCGACGTCGCCAGACTGGCCGACCTGCTGAAGGCCGAGGCGCCGAACGCCGAGATCCAGGCAGAGGCCAACCGGGTGCGGGCACAGCTCAACCCGCATCCCGCGGGCCAGAAGGAGCTCAACGTCCCGAAGATGGACGATGAGCCGGTCCCCGGCATGCAGCACAAATACGGCGAGACGGTCCTGTTCTTCCCGAAGCAGGGGCAGACCTGCCACGCGTACTGCACCTACTGCTTCAGGTGGGCGCAGTTCGTCGGTGACGCGGACCTCAAGTTCGCCTCCGACGACATCGGCCAGCTGGTCGCCTACATCCGCGCGCACCCCGAGGTCACCAGCGTCCTGATCACCGGCGGCGATGCGATGATCATGGGCGAGACCGTCATCAGGCGCTACATCGAGCCACTGCTCGCGCTGGAGCAGCTCGAATCCATCAGGATCGGGACCAAGGCGCTGGCCTACTGGCCGCAGCGCTTCACCACCGACCCCGACGCGGACGCCACGCTCGGGCTGTTCGAGGAGGTGGTGAACGCCGGGAAGAACCTCGCGTTCATGGCGCACTTCACGCATCCGCGCGAGCTGGAGTCGCCGCTGGTGGAGTCGGCGGTCAAGCGCATCCTCGGCAGCGGGGCCACGATCAGGACGCAGGCGCCGGTGATCAAATCCATCAACGACGATCCCGCCGTGTGGTCGGACATGTGGCGGCGGCAGCACCGGATGGGGATGATCCCCTACTACATGTTCGTGGAGCGCGACACCGGGCCACAGGACTACTTCGCGGTTCCGCTGGCGCGCGCGTACGAGATCTTCAGGGACGCCTACTCCACCGTCTCGGGGCTCTGCCGCACGGTGCGCGGGCCGTCGATGTCGGCCACGCCGGGCAAGGTGTGCGTCGACGGCGTCACCGAGATCGCGGGGGAGCGGGTCTTCGTGCTCCACTTCATCCAGGCGCGTGACCCGTCACTGGTGGGGCGGCCGTTCTTCGCCCGCTACGACCCGGCCGCGGTATGGCTGACCGATCTGCGCCCGGCCTTCGCCGAGCGTTTCCCGTTCGAGCCGGCCGAAGCGCTGCTTCCGGTCTGAGCGCGGGCCGCGCCGCCCTTCCGAACGGTCACGCGCGTCCTCCGCGACCGGTAAATCTACGCCCCAGGCCCGTGACAATTGTTTTCGCGACCCTTTGTTCACGGGCCGCCGGGGTTCGTGTAAGCGCACCCGGCGAGTGCGCGCATTATTGGAAACAAGACCCGCCTATTTCCCGTTTTGTCTCCCCGCTCAACGCTCTCCCTTTACTCGGTAACCGAGCTGCAAACCCCTGCTACATGGGCATTCATGCGCCTGCGGCCACTCACAGCGAGTGATAGAACTGCTGGCGTAGCTCAGCCGTGACGGCACGCTTCGTGTGGTGCCCATAGCGCGCCCGCCACGGCATACGGGGGTTATCGATTCGCATTTCCACCGCATTCGAGAGCGATCGATCACGAGCCGGGAAGGCAATCATGAATCGAGTAGTCAAGACGGCTGTAGCCGTCACAGTATTCGGCTTGGCGGCGGCTTTGGCCGTGCCTGCTCAAGCGGAAGTCCAATACGACACCGCCAGGTACGCGCCTCAGGACGGAGGCGCCGGCGCGGCAGGCAGCCCGATCGGCAGCCTCCTCGGGGGCCTGATCGGCGGCGGCCTGCTCGGCGGGCTGCTCGGCGGCGGCAAGGCGAAGGCGGGCGCCCAGCCGGGCGCCCAGATGTCCGAGCTTGAGCGCGACCGCGCCAGCGAGGCCCAGCAGCGGGCCGGCCAGGGCCGCACGCCCAACGGGGCCGAGGACACCCTCAGCGGCGGCATGCCGATCCGGGAGGTCCAGCCGATCCTGGGCGGGTTCGGCCTCGGCCAGGCGCGCCTGGCCGAGTCGCTGCCGGTGCTGGGCTCGGCCCGCATGGCACAGCCCGCCGCGTCGTCCGGCAGCCTGCTGCCGGGGGCGGGTGCCAGTGTCGCCGGCACCAGCACCACCGCGACCAGGGTGATGTACGGCACCACCAAGGGCTTCGAGTCCCTCGCGGCCGAGACCACCATGGCCGGGCTGACCCAGGCCGCCAGGCACGCGCTGCCGAGCTCCGCGAGCGGCGAGCTGGCCCCGATGGTCGGCCGGGTCGCGCCGGTCGAGATGGCGCCCGTCGTCGAGGCGCTGCCCGGCACCACCCAGGTCGCCTCCATGGACGAGCTCGCTCCGCTCGTCGAGGACGGCTCCGGCTTCGTCGAGGCCAACGGGACCAGGGCCGTCGGCCGGTACAGCGACGTGCTGACCGCCCTCGGCTGGAGCACCGAGTCGCTGACCCGCAAGGTGCGGGGCTCCTGGGCACGCGACTAGGCGCGCCGGAGGCGCTGTAGAGCGCGGCCGGCCAGAGCCGGCATGACGGTTCGCGGGCGTCCTAGGTGCCGACGCCCGGGCACCGGCCATGACGGCGACGAGGCGGTCCCGTTCGCGCGCCCCATCCGTCTCGCAGGCGGAGTGTCATCCCTCGACCGGAGGCCCAGGCGGGTCTCTCTTCGGACGAGGCCCATCCGACCGGGACGTCGTCACACTGACGCGGCAGGCCGACGGAGCGCTCACAGGTGCCGAGCGCCCGGGGCACAGGCGGGTGGGGGCGAGGTCCCGCGTCAGCGGGTGGTCTCACAGACGGGCTCGGGCGGACGCGCCCGCGCCCGGGACGAGCTCGTCGCACCGCGCCGCCACTGCAGGGCGGCGGCGCGGCACGAGCCACACCGCCGGCCCGGCACGGGCCGGCGGTGTTTCCCCTTTTCGGGCCGATCTTTCACGTGGGGTCTAGGGCGGCGGCGTCACGTGCCCGCCACACCGCAGGCGCTCAGGGCGGCGGCGTCACGTGCAAGCCACCGCGGGCGCTCGGGGCGACGGTGGCGGGTCAGGGCAGGCGGACGCCGGTGCGGCGGCCTATCTGGGCCTGGAGTCTGGCCATCTGCCAGTGCAACTCCAGAAGCTGCTCGGCTAGCTGCATTCGCGGGATGTCGGCCACGTCCTCGGTGGCCAGGTGGTCGATTGCGGTTGAGAGCTCTACCATCGCGCGCCCCCACTCCATCGCCGTTTCCTTGGATCGAATTGACGTTCGAATCCTATCGGAACGCGCGGCTCGTTGTCAGTCATTCGCCTCTCGCGTCGCGGGAGTTTCGCACACAAGATCGAATCCGGGCATGCAAAAACCCGCACCCTGCGGTGCGGGCGTGCGGTGGATCAGCCCTTGTTGTAGGCGGCGATGACTTCCTTGGGGTCGCCGTCCATCTTGATCTTGCCCTTGTGCAGCCAGATGACCCGGTTGCAGGTCTCCTCGATCACCCTGAGGTCGTGGGCCACCAGGAAGACCGTGCCGGCCGACTCGCGGATCTGGCGGATGCGCGCCTCGCTCTTCTTGCGGAACTCGCGGTCGCCGGTCGCCAGGGCCTCGTCGATGAGCAGCACGTCGTGGGTCTTGGCGGAGGAGATGGCGAACCGCAGGCGGGCGCCCATGCCGGAGGAGTAGGTGGACATGGGCAGCTGGACGAACTCATCGATGCCGGAGAAGTCGACGATCTCCTGGTATTTCTCCCGGACCTCGGCCGGCGACATGCCCATGGCGTAACAGCCGAGGACGATGTTGCGCTCACCGGTCAGATCACGCATGAGCGCCGCGTTCACGCCCAGCAACGAGGGCTGCCCGTCGGTGTAGACGGCGCCCTCGTGGGGCGGCAGCAGGCCCGCGATGGCCCGCAGCAACGTGGACTTGCCCGAGCCGTTGCGCCCCACGATGCCGATGGCGTCGCCGTGATAGGCCACGAAGGTCACGCCCTTGACCGCGTGGACCTCTTTCATCTGCGGACGCCCCTGACGCCGCAGAATGCGCGTGAGGGCGTTGACCGCGTTGCCCTTCTCCGACTCCGAGGCCGCGCCGTAGACGCGGTAGACGATGTGGAGGTCGTCGACGATGACGGTGGGAGTGCCCGTGGGGACGTCAAGAGGCCGCTTGCCTGAAGGCTCCGGGTTGGGATGCACCCTCACATCCTTACCGGGGACGGCGGGCTTCTCGCCCTTCACCTGTGACAGCTCCTTGGTCAGTTCAGCCACGTCCGTACCTCTCCTCGGACCGCCAGAAGTACCAGAAGCCGAAGCCGAGTGCGAACACCGCCCAGAATACGCAAGACAGCCACACCATCGGCGGGGGCGTGTGGCTTCCGATGAGGATGTCGCGCATCCACTCGATGTAGGAGGCCGCCGGGTTGAGGTACATCACGTTGGCGACCCACTGCGGGAGCTCGGCGCTCCCGACGACTTTCTCCTGGATGGAGAAGAACACACCCGAGGCGTAGAGCCACGTGCGCGTGATGAACGGGAGCAACTGGTTGAGGTCGCGCATGGAGGCGCCCATGCGGGCGATCACCAGCGCCGCGCCGACGTTGAACAGCGTCTGCAGGATCAGCACCACCGGGATCATGAGCCAGAACCAGGTGGGGAACTCGCCGGTGAGGACCACGATCACGACCAGCACGCCCATGGAGATGGCGAGTTGCTGCAGCTCCTGGATCGTGTAGGCGAGCGGCAGCGCCGCCCTCGGGAAGTGCAGGGCGCGGATCATCGACAGGTTGCCGGAGATCGACTTGGCGCCCGCGGTGACGGTGCGCTGCGTGTAGGTGAAGACGAACATCCCGGTCAGCAGGAACGCGGGGTAGTTCTCGATGTTGCCCTTGCCGCCCAGGATCAGGCCGAACATCACGTAGTAGATCGCCGCGTTGAGCAGCGGCGTCAGCACCTGCCAGAGCTGGCCGAGGGCCGAGTTGGAGTATTTCGAGACGTTGCGCGAGGTCGCGTACGTCAGGATGAAGTGTCGGCGCTCCCATAGCTGGCGCACGTAGACAGGGAACCTCGGCCGCGCGATGGCGCGACGAAGTCCGTATCTCTTGGCGAGCTTGGCCAGCGGCTCCTGCCCGCTCAGGCCGCCCGCCTGGGCGTCCGCGACAGCGGATTCCGGCTGGCTCATGGCAAGGACTCTATTGGATCCCGGTCGGTGAGGTGCCTGCCGCACGGGTTGGCGACGGGCAGTTGGGCGGAGTCTTCGGACACCGGATTCCAAGGTGGCGTCAAGACCTGCTCAACCGTAGCCCAGGCGGCCGGAGCGTGGGGGCAAGGGCACGACCACTCTGCGATAGGGGATATTTTTCATCGACTGTTCACGCCCGGGCTACACCCGTTGAGGATCACTTGTACGGTTTGATCTACTTCGAGCGAAATGTCCGTGACGTGGGATAGGCGCACGTGTGACCGAACTGCAACGCGCCAGAGACTTCCTGGTGGCAAGTAGTAAGGGATAGTCGCGAGCGACTGGCAGGGCGTCGGCTGGTTTGACCATGTCAGCCAAATCCGGGGGGATACCAGGACCCCTCCGTCAGGCTGCTCGCGATCACCGCAGCTCAGCGCTTACGCCCACTGTAGAGGGAGGAATTTCTTTCACCATGCGTGTTACTAAGGGCGCACAGATCGTCGCCGGTACCGCGCTGCTCGCCCTCGCGGTTGCCGCGTGTGGCGGCGGTGCCTCGGACAACAGCGGCACTGCCGCGGGCGGCGGCGCAGAAACGCCGGTCCGCATGGAGCTCGGTGAGCCCCAGGAGCTTTTGGTCCCGTCGAACACGACGGAGTCCGAGGGTTCTGAGACGCTGGCCGCGTTGTTCGAGCCGCTCGTCAACTACGACGAGAACAAGAACGCGGTCGAGGCAGCTGCCGAGTCGATCACCAGCGATGACCAGAAGGTCTGGACGATCAAGCTCAAGTCAGGTTACACCTGGCACAACGGCGAGCCGCTCATCGCTCAGAACTACGCGGACGCGTGGAACTACGCGGCCAACCAGGAGAACGCGCAGAGCGCCGGTTACTTCTTCGGCCGTGTCGACGGCTTCGCCGACCTGAACCCGGGTGAGGGCAAGCCGGTCACCGCCAAGGGCATGAAGGGCCTTGAGGCGATCGACGACTCGACGCTGAAGGTCACGCTCACCGCGCCGTTCTCGCAGTTCAAGGTCATGCTCGGCTACACCGCCTTCTACCCTCTGCCCAAGGCCGCCTTCGGCCCCGACGGCAAGGTGACGCAGGCGTACGGCGAGCAGCCCATCGGACAGGGTCTGTTCAAGCTGGACAAGCCCTTCAAGAAGGGCACCGACCAGAGCATCGACATGACGGTCTACGACAAGTACCCGGGTAAGAAGCCGACGGGCTGGACCAAGCTCCAGTTCAAGCTCTACACGGACTCTGACGTGGCCTTCAACGACCTCCAGGCCGACAACCTCGACATCCACGACTCGCTCGGCCCCGCCGCGATCGCCACCGCCAAGTCGACCCTCGGCGAGCGCTACCAGGACCAGCCGGACGCCGGCGTCGGCTACATCGGCGTTCCGCTGAAGTACAACGCCGAGCTGGACAAGGTCGACATCCGCAAGGCCATCTCGATGGCCATCGACCGCAAGACCATCGCCGAGACCGTCTTCTCCGGCACCCGCTCGCCGGCTGACGACTTCATCAACCCGGCCATCGCCGGTTACCGTCAGGGCGCCTGCGCGGCCTGCACGTACAACCCGGCCGAGGCCAAGAAGCTCTACGAGAGCGCGGGCGGCCCCAAGAAGCTCGAAATCGGCTACAACGCCGACGGTCCGCACAAGGAGTGGATCGAGGCCGTCGCCAACAACCTGCGGGCGAACCTGGGCATCGACGCGGTCGCCAAGCCGTTCGAGAAGTTCGCCAGCATCCTGGACGAGCTGGACAGCAAGAAGTACAAGGGCCTGTTCCGGATGGGCTGGGCCATCGACTACCCGTCGGCGGAGAACTACCTGTCGCCGATCTTCAGCACGGGCGCCATCGCGACCGGATCCAACTACGGCGGTTACTCGAACAAGAAGTTCGACGACCTGATCGCCCAGGGGGACCAGGCCGCGACCGTCGAGGAAGGCCTGAAGTTCTACCAGCAGGCCGACGACATCCTCAACGCGGAACTGCCCTACATCCCGGTGTACTTCTACCGGAACAACTCTGGCTATTCCACGAAGGTCAAGAACGTCCACATCAACCTGCTCAACCAGGTCGAGTGGTCGGACGTCGAGAAGGTCTGACGTTGTTCCCCGGGGGCGGGCGCGGCGTGCCCGCCCCTGTGAGGTAAGCGTGGGGGCAGTCATTTCGGCCGAGAACCCCTAAGGTCGAGGGACTGCCTTCTTCGCATGTACGGGAGGCTTAAATGGGCCGTTACATCATCAGGCGTCTACTTCAGGCGATACCTGTCCTGTTGGGCGCCACCCTGCTGATATTCGCCATCGTCTTCGCGCTTCCTGGTGATCCCATCGCGGCGCTGGCCGGCGAGAAGCGCGCAGACCCCAACATCGTCGCGATCCTGCGCGAGCAGTATCACCTCAACGACCCGCTGCTGCTGCAATATTGGCACTACATCAGCGGGGTGCTCTTCCGCGCGGACTTCGGTGTCACGTTCTCCGACGTGCCCGTGTCGCAGATCATGGCGGGCAAGTTCCAGGTCACCCTGAACCTGGCGCTGACCGCGCTGGTCATCGAGGCGGTCATCGGCGTCGGTCTCGGTCTCTGGGCGGCGCTCCGCCGCGGCCAGGCCATCGACACCATGATCCTCGCCTCGTCGCTGCTGCTGATCTCGGTGCCGACCCTGGTGTCCGGATTCGTGCTGCAGTTCATCCTCGGCGTGAAGCTCAAGCAGTGGACCGGGCTCGACGTCTTCCCGATCGCGGGCATCACCAACGGCTTCCGCAGCTACCTGCTGCCAGGCTTCGTGCTCGCCGGTACGTCGATCGCCTATCTCACCCGTCTCACCAGGACCAGCCTGGCCGAGACACTTCGGGCCGACTTCATCAGGACGGCCACCGCCAAGGGGCTGTCCCGCCAACGGGTCGTCGGCAGGCACGCGCTCCGCAACGCGCTGATCCCGCTCGTCACGTTCTTGGGAGCCGACCTCGGCAACCTCATGGGCGGCGCGGTCATCACCGAGAGGATCTTCAACCTGCCGGGCATCGGCCTGCAGCTCTTCAACTCGGTGTACCTGCGGGAACAGCCCGTCGTCGTCGGTATCGTGACCATTCTGGTGCTGATCTACATCTTGGCCAACCTGGCCGTCGATGTGATGTACGCAGTGCTCGACCCGAGGATCCGCTATGAGTGACATTCTGCCGGGCGGGCCCGTCATCGCCCCCGAGGAAAGCCCCGTTCCCCCTTCACCGCGGAAGACGAAGTCGGCCAAGCCCGCCAGCCTCTGGTCGGACGCCTGGTACGACCTGCGGCGCAAGCCCATCTTCCTGATCTCCTGCGGCATCATCGCCGTGCTGGTCCTGATGGCCGTCTGGCCCTCGCTGTTCAGCTCGATCGACCCGTTCGACGCCAGGACGTGCGATCTGGCCACGGCCAGGCAGGGTCCCAGCGGCGGTCATCCGTTCGGCCGGGACAACCTGGGCTGCGACATGTACGCCAGGACCATCTACGGTGCGGCGAACTCACTGAAGATCGGCATCAGCACCACGATCGCCGCGGCGATCATCGGTGGCCTGACCGGTCTCATCGCCGGGTTCTTCGGCGGCCGCACCGACACCGTGGCCTCCCGGATCACGGAGATCTTCTTCGCCATCCCCAGCATCCTGGGCGCGCTGCTGATCGGCTCGACCTTTCGCGACAGCGGGTTCGGCATCTGGCTGGTCGTCGCCGCACTGACGATCCTGGGCTGGCCGATGACGTTCCGGATCATGAGAGCGGCGGTCATCACCGCCAAGAACCAGGACTTCGTGGTCGCCGCCAGGGCGCTCGGGGCCGGCTCCGGGCGGATCATGTTCCGGCACCTGCTGCCGAACGCGCTGGCCCCCGTGATCGTCATCGCGACGATCAACCTCGGCGGGTTCATCGCGGCCGAGGCGGCACTCTCGTACCTGGGTGTGGGCGTGCAGCCGCCGGAGATCTCCTGGGGCCTGATGATCGCGGACGCGCAGCGCCGGTTCCTCGACGCGCCGCTGCCGCTGATCTTCCCGGCCGTGTTCCTGAGCATCACCGTGCTCGCGTTCATCATGCTGGGCGACGCCGTCCGCGACGCGCTCGACCCGAAGCTCAGGTAAAGGGGGGATGAAGTGAAGAAGACGTCGACGGATGTGTTGCCCGCCGAGGGAGGGCTGGGCGACGAGCCGCTGCTGGCGGTCGACAACTTGCACGTGGAGTTCCGCACCCGTGCGGGCATCGTGCGAGCCGTGAACGGCGTGAGCTACACGGTCAACCCCGGCGAGACGCTGGCGGTGCTGGGCGAGTCGGGTTCCGGCAAGTCCGTGACCGCGCAGGCGATCATGGGCATCCTGGACATGCCGCCGGCGGTGATCCCCAAGGGGGAGATCCGCTTCAAGGGCACCGACCTGCTCAAGCTGTCCGAAGAGGCCCGTACGCAGGTGCGCGGCCAGCGGATCGCGATGGTCTTCCAGGACGCGCTCTCCGCGCTCAACCCGGTGTTCACCGTGGGCTGGCAGATCAGCGAGATGTTCCGGGTGCACCGTGGCCTGTCCAAGGGCGACGCGCTGAAGAAGGCCATCGAGCTGATGGACCGGGTGCGCATCCCGGCCGCCAGGCAGCGCGTCCACGACTACCCGCACCAGTTCTCCGGAGGCATGCGGCAGCGCATCATGATCGCCATGTCGATCGCGCTGGACCCCGAGGTGCTGATCGCCGACGAGCCGACCACGGCGCTCGACGTGACCGTCCAGGCGCAGATCATGGAGCTGCTGGCCGAGCTGCAGCGTGAGAGCCAGATGGGTCTCATCCTGATCACGCACGACCTGGGCGTCGTCGCCGACGTGGCCGACAAGATCTCCGTCATGTACGCGGGGCGCATCGTCGAGAACGCCCCCGTGCACGACATCTACAGGTCGCCCGCGCATCCGTACACCAAGGGTCTGCTGGAGTCGATCCCCCGGGTCGACCTCAAGGGGCAGGACCTGTACGCGATCAAGGGGCTGCCGCCCAACCTGCTCGACCTGCCGTCCGGATGCTCGTTCCATCCGCGCTGCCCGTACAAGCAGGACGACTGCGTGACCACCGTTCCGCCGCTGCACGAGATCGGCGGCGGGCGGAACAGTGCCTGCCACTACTGGAGGGAGGTCCTCGATGGCGAGCGGTAACGAACGCATCCTTGAGGTGCGTGACTTGGTCAAGCACTTCCCGCTGACGCAGGGCATCCTCTTCAAACGGCAGATCGGCGCGATCAAGGCCGTCGACGGCGTCTCGTTCGACCTGCACAGGGGCGAGACGCTGGGCATCGTGGGCGAGTCGGGTTGTGGCAAGTCCACGCTCGCCAAGGTGCTGATGGCGCTGGAGCGGCCCACGTCGGGCTCGGTGCTGGTCAACGGCCGGGACATCGGCAAGGCCAAGGGCGGCGAGCTCAAGCGCATGCGCCGCAACATCCAGATGGTCATGCAGGACCCGTACACCTCGCTGAACCCCCGGATGACCGTCGGCGACATCATCGGGGAGCCGTACGAGATCCACACCGAGGTGGCGCCGAAGGGCAGCCGGCGGGTGAAGGTGCAGGAGCTGCTGGAGGTCGTGGGTCTCAACCCCGACCACATCAACCGCTACCCGCACCAGTTCTCCGGCGGTCAGCGGCAGCGCATCGGCATCGCCAGGGGACTGGCGCTCCAGCCCGAGGTCATCGTCTGCGACGAGCCCGTGTCGGCGCTGGACGTGTCGATCCAGGCGCAGGTGATCAACCTGCTGGAGAAGCTGCAGAAGGAGTTCGGCCTGGCCTACATCTTCATCGCCCACGACCTGTCGGTGGTGCGGCACATCTCCGACCGCGTCGGGGTGATGTACCTGGGCAAGTTCGTGGAGCTCGGCAAGGACACCGAGATCTACGACAAGCCGGCTCATCCGTACACGCAGGCGCTGCTGTCGGCGGTGCCCGTGCCCGACCCCGAGGGGCGCGAGCAGCGTGAGCGGATCATCCTGCAGGGCGACCCGCCCTCGCCCGCCAACCCGCCGTCCGGCTGCCGGTTCAGGACCCGGTGCTGGAAGGCGCAGGAGATCTGTGCGGAGGAGGAGCCGCTGCTGCAGATCAGGCCGGGGACCGGGCACGAGAGTGCCTGTCACTTCGCCGAGACGCACGACGTGGTGCACGTCGGCTGATCGTCGGTTGGCCGCGGGCCCTTCCAGGAGCATCTCCTGGGAGGGCCCGCGTCATGTCAGGAGCGCGTCCCGCGCCGGTGTCAGGAGCGCGTCCGGGAAAGCGCGTCATGTCGTGGCGATGAGGGCGGAGCCGTGACCGAAGAGGCCCTGGTTGACGGCGAGGCCCGTCCGGGCGCCCGATACCTGGCGCGCCCCCGCGCGGCCCCGCAACTGGGTGGCCAGCTCGCAGAGTTGCGCGATGGCCTGGGCCGGGATGGCCTCCCCGAACGAGGCCAGGCCGCCCGATGGATTGACCGGCAGCCGGCCCCCGAGCGCGGTGGCGCCCTCGCGCAGCAGCTTGTCCGCCTCACCGGGGGCGCACAGGCCGACGTCCTCCATCCAGTCCAGCTCCAGGGCCGTCGAAAGGTCGTACACCTCCGCCAGCGAGACGTCCTCGGGCCCGAGCCCGGCCTCCTCGTAGGCCGCGTGCGCGATCGCCGCCCTGAACGGCCGCTCCGGCGGCGGGACGGCGGCGGGGGAGTCCGTGGCGAAGTTCGGCAGCTCCAGGATCGTGCTGGGGAAGGTCGGGGTGACGGTGGAGACGGCGGCCAGGCGCACCAGGCCGGTGGCGCCGGCCTGGCGCCGGGCGTAGGACTCCGAGGCCAGCACCACCGCCGCGCCCCCGTCCGAGGTGGCGCAGATGTCCATGAGCCGCAGCGGGTCGGCCACCATGGGGGAGGCCAGCACCTCCTCGGCGGTGACCGGCTTGCGGTAGCGGGCCATGGGGTTGAGTGAGCCGGCCAGCGCGTTCTTGACCTTGACGGCGGCGAAGTCGGCGGAGGTGGAGCCGTAGCGGGCCATGCGACGGCGCGCGTATAAGCCGAAATATCCAGGATTTGTCGCGCCGAGGAGGCGGAAACGCAACCAGTCGGGGTCGTCCGGCCGATCACCGCCCACCGGGGTGAAGAAGCCCTTGGGGGTCGAGTCCGCCCCCACGACCAGGGCCACGTCGCACAAGCCCGCCAGGATCCGGGTACGCGCGATGTCCACGGCCTGGGCCCCCGACGCGCACGCCGCGTAGCAGGAGGCCACCCTGGCCCCCGACCACCCCAGCGCCTGGGCGTAGGAGGCGCCGGCGACGAACCCCGGGTAGCCGTTCCTGATCGTGTCGGCCCCCACCACGAACTGCACGTCCGTCCAGGCCACCCCGGCGTCCCGCAGGGCCGCGCGGGCCGCCGCGACGCCGTACTCCAGGAAGGGCCTGCCCTGCTTGCCCCACGGGTGCATGCCCGTGCCCAGCACCACCACGCTCATGAGGGCCGCCCCCACATCCACACCAGCGGCCCGTCCGCCAGCGGCCCCGAGGTGAGCTCCAGCTCCATGCCGACCTCCAGCTCGTTCACCGTCAGGCCGCTGACCTGACCGAGCACCACGATCCCGACGTCGTCGAGCTCGACCGCGGCCAGCGTCACCGGCACGTACGGCTCGGCCGCCACGTACGGCGCGGGCGGCGGGTAGCACGCGTTGGTGTAGGACCAGACGCGCCCCCGCCTGGGCAGCCTGACCACCTCCGCCGTCTCGCCTTCGCAGCGCGGATTGGGGCAGAACCCGCGCCGGGGCGGGAAGCACACGGTGCCGCAGGACCCGCATCGGGCGCCCAGCAGCGCGACCCCGTCCGCGCCGACGGCGAACCAGCCCTCGATCGCCATAGTCATACGCAGGAGTATCACACAAGCGCTTGCTAGGTTGAATCCCTGTCGCGCCCGCGCCGCCGCCGCAGCAGCACGCGCGCCGCCATCGCCGCGGCCAGCAGCACCATCCCCGCCACCACGGGCAACCTGGAGGCGGGCGCCGAGCCGGCCGGGCCGCCGCCGAAATACGGCCCCGGCCGGGGGAGGCCGGTCGCGGCGACGTCCATCCGCGCCGCCTGGCGCAGGGCGAGCAGCGCGTTGGCCACGCCGTGCCCGTAGGCGCTGCTGTAGCCGTCCGGGGGTTGCCGCCTGGTGCCCAGCTCGATGGCCATGCGCACGTGGTAGGGCGACATGTCGGGATGCGCCGACTTGATCAGGGCCGCCACGCCCGCCACCATGGCGGCGGCCGAGCTGGTGCCGTCGCCCACCACGTACGAGTCGCCGCCGTCGGCGGTCACGATCTCCGCCCCGGGGGCGACCACGGACAGGTAGTCCTGCCTGTTGGAGAAGGGCGCGACCTTGAGCGCGCGGTCCACGGCGCCCACGGCGATCACGCCGGGGTAGGCGGCGGGGAAGTTCTTCCTGTTGGCCGCGCCTCCGTCGTTGCCGGACGAGGCCACCAGCACGGCGCCCTTGCCGATCGCGTACTGGACGGCCTCCTCCTCCGACGCCGAGCCCTCCCAGGTCCCGCTGCCGCCGCCCAGCGACATGCTGATCACGCCGGCGCCGTGGTCGGCCGCGTAGCGGATGCCCCTGGCCAGGGCGTCGCTCTCGGCGGAGCGCCGCTTCTCGCGCAGCGGGTCGCCGTTCTCCAGCGTGACCCGCACGGACAGCACCTTGGCGGCGGGCGCCACGCCGACGACGCCGCGCCCGTCGCCGTGCCCGCGCCCGGCGATCAGGCTGGCCATGGCGGTCCCGTGATGTCCCCACACGCCTTTGGCGACCCCGGTCAGGTCGGGGCCCTGGAGCACGGCGCCCGTCAGGTCGGGGTGGTGGCCGTTCACGCCGGTGTCGAGCACGGCCACCACGACGCCCGCGCCCCTGCTCGCCCGCCACGCCTCGGGCAGGCGCAGCACGCCGAGCTGCCACTGCCCGGCCCGCGCGACCTCGCCCACGTCGTCGGAGGCGCTCGGGGAGGCGAGCCCGAGCACGCACGCGGCCAGCAGGAAGGGGACGACGAGCCTGGTCATCGGGTCAGCGCCCGGTGCAGCGCGGTCGCGAGCCGGCGCGCGGTGTCGCGCAGCCTCGGCACGGCGTGGTCACCCGGCCGGTACGGCCGCCCGTCGGCGTAGCCGGCTGCCGTGGCGACCAGGTACCGCTCGCCGGAGCCGATCAGCGCCCCGGTCACGTACTGCCGCTCGCCGAACCGTTCCGCGGGCCCGCCGGGGAAGGCCACGGGCCGCACGGTCGCCGGCCGGCCGGTGGCGAAGGGGCCGGCGGCGGGGCCGTCGAGCACGGCGATGCCCACGGTGGCGACGTAGGTGTGGGTGCTGTCGGCGTACGTGGCGCGTAACGCGGTGCGGCAGCCGGGCCGGACCGCGGCGGCCTGGAACGCCGCCGGGCAGGACGCCTCGGGGGCGATCCCGGCCAGCACGTACGTCACCCGCGCCCCCGACGGGCTCACGCCCGCCACCGCGCTGGGGAAGACCTGCGCCACGGGCCACGCGTGCCAGCGCTCTGACACGGGTGGCTCCGGCGCCGGCCAGGTCATGGACAAGATGGAGATGAGCACCACGGACAGCTGGAACACGTCAACCTCGAAGGAAGGGGAGGGACGTCCGATTTGCCCGTGCATTCTGACACGCGATCACCGTAGCAATCCGACGCTTTCGGTAAACAGACCGATACGCGGAGTAATTCCTATCTGTGGCTTTAGTCCTATCGAGTGGGGGAAAGTCGGACATGAGCGCCGGGTGGGAGCCCCAGCCGCTGGGCCGCGTCACCGGAGTTGACCGCGAGCGCGATCAGCCCCGCCGAGTCCGCGAACGCCACCAGCTCCCCGGGCGGGACCGCCGTGAACGTCTCCCGGTACGGCATCGCGAGCTGCCGCCGCCCCATCCACACCCCCAGCGTGTCGCCCACCTGGACACCGAGCGCGTCCAGGTCGCCGGCCGCGATCGAGAGCTGGGTGTTGCCGTAGCGGTCGATCGAGACGACCTCGCCCTCCACCGAGCCGTCGCGCAGCAGCGAGGTCGGATTCGGCAGCGACACCAGCCGGTCGAGCGGCAGCTCGGGCCCCAGGTCCGCCGCCGGCAACCCGCCGCACAACCGCCCCGCGACCGGCGAGAACACGTCCCGCCCGTGAAAGGTCGGCGAGACGGGCCGCAGGAAGTGCCGCGCGTTCCTGATCTCGTACGCCGCCCGCGCGCCGCCGCTGGCGTGCACCGCCCACGACAGCAGCCCGTTGTCCGGGCCGATGAACACCCGGCCGCCCGCCTCGACGGCCACCGCTCGCCTGGCGCCGCCCGCGCCCGGATCGACCGCGCCGATGTGGATGCCGGGAGGGAGATACGGGATGGTCTGTGCGAGAACCGCCGCGCCACGCCGTACGTCGCCCGGCGGGATCAGGTGGCACACGTCGATCACCCTGGCCTCGGGGGCGATCCCGGCAATCACTCCATGACAGGCCGCCACATAACCATCTTCAAGCCCGTAGTCGGTGAGGAGGGTGATTACTGAGGTCACATTTCGGGACTGTACGTCTCTCAATCCGCCGTGAACAGCCGCACTCGGCACATTACGATGGCCACGGGCCGCGTGCGCGCGACGTGATCGTCGCCCGCCCCTTCCGAGGAGGACATCATGGGAGCACCGCTCAGCGGTGACGATGCCGCCCCCGAATCGTCCCGCCCACCGCTGTCGGAGCGCGATCTGGAGCTCCTCGCCTTCGAACGCCAGTGGTGGCGTTACGCGGGCGCGAAGGAGCATGCCATCAAGGAGGCCTTCGGGTTCTCCGCCACCCGCTATTACCAGTTGCTCGGCGAATTGATCGACAGACCTGAAGCACTGGAGCACGACCCCATGCTGGTCAAACGACTGCGCAGGTTACGCTCCACCCGCCAGCGTGACCGTGCGGCCAGAAGGCTTGGCATGCGCCCCTGACCGGCTGGGTACGGCAGCCGCGTGAGGAACATCCCTGGAATGGAATCGATTCTGAGTGATCCGGCAGGCGCCGTGATCGGACTCGACTTCGACGGCACACTGTCGCCGATCGTGCCCGACCCCGCCAAGGCCGTGATCCACCCGAAGGCGCCCGCGGTGCTCGCCGAGCTGGGCGCGCACGTCCGCGCGGTGGCCATCGTGACCGGCCGGCCACCGGCCACCGCGCTGGAGCTCGGGCCCGGCCTGGCCGACGTGCCCGGGCTGGTCATCCTCGGCCACTACGGCTTCGAGCGCTGGGAGAACGGCCGGATCTCCGCGCCGCCCCCGCCACCTGGCGTGCCGCGGGCCAAGGCGGAGCTGCCGCTCGTGCTCGGCCCGCTGGGCCTGGACGGCGTGCTGATCGAGGACAAGGGCCGGGCCGTGGCGGTGCACACCAGGCGGGCCGCCGATCCGGAGGGCGCGCTCGCCACGCTGCGCGAGCCGCTGGCCAAGCTGGCCGCCAAGCACGGCCTGGTGATCGAGCCCGGCCGCCTGGTGCTGGAGCTGCGCTCGCCCGGCATCGACAAGGGCCACGCGCTGAGCCTGTTCCTGGCCGAGCGGGCCGCGAGCTCCGTGCTCTTCGCCGGTGACGACCTCGGCGACCTGCCCGCCTTCGACGCCGTACGCGGGTCGGGGCTGCCGGGCGTGACCGTGTTCAGCGGCTCCGCCGAGGTGACCGAGCTGGCCGAGCAGGCCGACATCGTGGTGGACGGGCCGGACGGCGTGGTGGCGCTGCTGGCGGAGCTCGTGGCGGCGTTCAGCCGTTCGTGACTGATCTGCAAGTCACGGCCCCTACGTTCTGGCACATGTCCAAGCGATCTCTCGCCGTCGCGGCCCTGGCCGCGGCCACCCTCCTCGCCGCCCCCCTGCCCGCCGCCTCCGCCTCTCCCTCCGCCGCCTCCGTCCACGCCGCTCCCGCTCAGCAGCTCAAGCTCAGGGGCGGGCTGACGCTCTACATCCCCATCCAGTGGAAGGTCTACGGCGGCGGCACGGACGCGGTCCAGGTGGTCACCGGCAAGTGCGCCAAGCCTGGAGGCTGGGGCACGCCCGAATGCGACGCCTTCTACGTTTTCGGGCCCGGTTACATCAAGCGCGGCGCCGAGGGCTTCGGGCCCTACACCGGCAAGCGGCCCTTCTACACGGCGAGCGACGTGCAGCCGTGTCCGGTCAACCGGAAGTGGGGCGAGATCATCGGCCCGAAGGTCGCCAGGGGCCTGCGCCAGCTCGGCCCGGGGCACAAGGCGGCCTACAACGCCTGGCGGGCCACCTGCGTCAGCTACTCCAGCGGCAAGGTGCGGGCGCGTTTCACGCAGCGTGAGTGGTATCTGCCGAAGACCAAGCTCGTGGTGGTCGACCAGTGGAACACGCCGGGCCTGGCCGACGCGCTCAAGCACGCCGACTGGTCCTGACGGCCGTCAGGGCGCCGGGCCGGGCTCGGTCGCGGTCAGGGCGCCGGGCCGGGCTCGGTCGCGGTCAGGTCAGGGCGTCGAGCTGGGCTGCCAGCCACTTCTGCGGTGGCAGCGCGGTGGCCGCCGCGCGCAGTTTGTCGCGGCGCGACCTGCGCTCGTCCTCCGGCATGATCAGCGCCTGGTGCAGGGCGGCGGCCGTGCCGCTGATGTCGTAGGGGTTGACGACGAGCGCGTGGGGGCCCAGCTCGGCCGCCGCCCCCGCCTCTCGCGACAACACCAGCGCGCACCTCGGCGACAGGATCGGGCCCTCCTTGGCGACCAGGTTCATGCCGTCGCGGATGGGATTGACGAGCAGCACGTCGGCCAGCCGGTACGCGGCCAGCGAGCGCGGATAGTCGTCGTTGACGTTGAGGATCAGCGGATCCCAGTCCTCGGTGGCGTACTCGTCCTCGATCTGCTGGGCGCAGCGCTGCACCGACGCGGTGTACTCCCGGTATTCGGGCAGGTCGTGCCGGCTCGGGTAGGCGAAGGCCAGGTGCACCACCCGCCCGTGCCACTCGGGATGGGCGGCGAGGAACTCGCCGTAGGCCACCAGGCCGCGCACGATGTTCTTCGACAGCTCGGTGCGGTCGATGCGGACGATCAGCCGGCGGTCGCCCACCTGCTCCTTGATCGCCGTCATGTGCGACTCGACGTCGGGCTCGCCCGCCCGCTCCCACAACGCGTCGCCGTCCACGCCCAGGCTGTGCACGCCGATGCGGGTCGTCCGGCCCTCGTGGGTGACGCTGCGCCCGGCGCGGTCGACCTCCGCGCCCAGGAGAGCCTCGCAGCAGTCCATGAACGCCTGGGCCCACCTGTCGGCCAGGAACCCGGCGTGATCGGCTCCCAGGATGCCTTCCAGGACCTCTCCGGCCACGTCGTCGGGCAGCAGGGAGAAGTATTCGGGCGGCGCCCACGGGGTGTGGCTGAAATGGGCGATGCGGAGATCGGGCCGCTCGGCGCGGAGCATCGCCGGCGTCAGCGTCAGGTGGTAGTCCTGCACCATCACGCGGGCGCCGTGCCCGGCCTCCTCGGCCAGCGCCAGCGCGAACGCGCCGTTGTAGTCGCGGTAGGACTCCCACTCCCGCTCGAACCTGGTGCCGAAGTTGGGCGCGTTGGGGATGTCGTAGAGCAGGTGGTTGACGAACCACAGGGTCGAGTTGGCCACGGCGTTGTAGGCGCGGTGGAAGGTGGCGGGCGGGATGTCGAGCATCCGCAGCGGGCCCGTGTCGTAGCCCGCCTGGTCGATCCGGCCGCCCGGAGCCTGGCGTACGGCGCTGCGGTCGCCGTCGGACAGCGCGGCGCAGACCCACAGGACGCCGTCGCCCTTGGCCACCGCCGACAACCCCGAGACCAGGCCGCCACCGCCGCGCTTCATGGTGAGTTCGCCGTCGTCGGAGACGGTGAAGGAGACAGGCCCTCTGTTGGAGGCCACCAATACGCTGTTCATCGGGGCTCCTTTCGCCCATAGGATCCCAGCTATGGCGCTTGACGAGCTAACCGAGGAACTCGCCCGCTCCGCCGCCGCCGGAGATCATCGCGCACTTGGCGAGCTCCTGGCGCGGATCGAGCCCGATGTGATGCGGCACTGCGCCCGAATCCTGCCCTACACCCAGGACGCGGAGGAAGCCTCGCAGGACACGCTGCTGGCCGTGGCGCGCAACATCGGGCGCTTCGAGGGGCGGGCGAGGTTCAGCACCTGGCTGCACATCGTGACGGCCAACTGCGCGCGGACGACCTACCGGTCGCTCAAGCGCAGGTCCGCCGAGCAGACCTCCGACGAGCTGCCCATGCAGAAACCCGACGTGCGGCGGGTCAGCGTGATCGCCGGCTCGCGGCTCGACCTCCTCGACGCCATGGAGGCGCTGGAGGCCGACAAGCCCGACCTGGCGCAGGCGCTCGTGCTGCGCGACATCGTCCAGCTCGACTACAGCGAGGTGGCCGAGCAGCTCGGCATCCCGCTCGGCACCGCCAAGTCCCGCATCCACCAAGCGCGCAAATATGTGCAGGGTGTGCTGGGTGAGGACTATCGCTGAGACTGCACTTCTCACATCCTGAGACGGGTGGCCGTTTCGGCCACTTGTGCGGGTAGAGTCCTTTTCACAACTGAATATTGCTCATCCAGAGGGGCGGAGGGACCGGCCCTGCGAAGCCCCGGCAACCCTCCCGGCTTTCGACTCGCGACCTGGCGAGGCCGACCGGGACAAGGTGCCAATTCCGGTTCGCGGTCAAGGTGGCCGCGGGCGAAGATGAGGGAAGGCCTCGCTTCATGTCGCTCGACTTTGGTCCTGCTGTCGCTCTCTCCTGCCGCGAGTGCGGCACCCGTTACCCCCTGGGTCCCAGCTTCGCCTGTCAGGAATGTTTCGGGCCGCTGGAGGCGGCCTACTCCTTCGGCGAGGTCACCCGCGCGGACATCGAGTCGGGTCCCGCCAACATCTGGCGCTATCGCGCGCTGCTTCCGGTTCCCGCGGACGTCACCAGTAAGCCCAATATGAACCCCGGCTGGACCAAATTGGTCAAGGCCGGAAATCTCGGCGCCGCTCTCGGCATCAAGTCCCTGTACGTCAAGGACGACTCGGGCAACCCCACCCACTCCTTCAAGGACCGGGTGGTGGCCATGGCCGTCGAGGCGGCGCGCAACTTCGGCTTCCACACGCTCTCCTGCTCCTCCACGGGCAACCTCGCGGGCGCGGTCACGGCCGCGGCGGCGCGGGCGGGGCTCGACGCGTGCGTGTTCATCCCGGCCGACCTCGAACAGGCCAAGATCGCCATGGCCCGCGTGTTCGGGGGCCGGATCATCGGCATCGAGGGCAACTACGACGCCGTCAACCGGTTCTGCTCCGAGTTGATCGGCGACCCCCTGGGTGACAAGTGGGGGTTCACCAACATCAACCTGCGGCCTTACTACGCCGAGGGCTCCAAGACACTCGCGTACGAGATCGCCGAGCAACTCGGCTGGCGGCTGCCGGAGCAGATCATCATCCCGATCGCCTCCGGGTCGCAGCTCACGAAGATCGACAAGGGCTTCAAGGAGCTCGTGGCGCTGGGCCTCGTCGAGGACACGCCTTACAAGATCTTCGGAGCGCAGGCGGCCGGGTGCTCGCCGGTCTCCACGGCCTACAAGGCCGGGCACGACGTCGTCCAGCCCGTCAAGCCCGACACCATCGCCAAGTCGCTGGCCATCGGCAACCCGGCCGACGGCCCGTACGTGCTCGACATCGCCCGGCGCACCGGAGGGGGCGTCGAGGACGTCACGGACCCCGAGATCGTGGCCGCCATCAAGCTGCTGGCCTCGACCGAGGGCATCTTCGCCGAGACCGCCGGCGGCGTGACCGTGGGTGTGCTCAAGAAGCTCGTCGAAGCGGGACAACTCGACCCCGAGGCCGAGACCGTCGTGCTGAACACCGGCGACGGCCTCAAGACGCTCGACGTCATCGCCGGCGACGCCAAGCCCACCGCCGTGATCCGGCCCTCCCTCGACGCGTTCCGCGCGACTGTCTGACAATCAGGAAAGGCGACTTAAACCATGAGCGTTTCTGTGCGGATTCCCACCATCCTGCGCACCTACACCGGTGATCGCGCGGAAGTGAGTGGCGAGGGTGCGACTCTTCGTGACGTTCTCGCCAAGCTTGACTCCGACTACCCGGGGATCGGCGCGAGAATTCTGGATGAATCGGGCAAGATTCGTCGTTTCGTCAACGTTTATGTTGGGGAAGAGGACGTCCGTTTCGCCGAGGGTCTCGACACTCCGGCACCAGAAGGCACACAGATCTCCATCATCCCGGCGGTCGCCGGCGGCTGAGCGCGACAGACCCGACACTTGAGAAGGCGCCCCAAGTGGGCGCCTTCTCCATTTCCCGGGCAATTCAACCTTGGACCACCCCATCGTACGGAGAAATACGTAGTTTGCGGATTGACTCTGTTGCCAAACCCCGTGCCACAGGTATGGTCGAGGGCGATCGGCTGGCGGATTTCCCGTTAAGTCAGACGATTACGGGTCTCGCGGAGGAATGGGCGAGGTCTGTGAGCCCAGTAAGAGGAGTCGGAAGTGGCGCAGGGCACCGTCAAATGGTTCAACGCGGACAAGGGCTACGGCTTCATCGCGGTAGACGGTGGTAAGGATGTATTCGTCCATTACTCAGCGATCATGATGGACGGGTACCGCTCTCTCGAACAAGGACAGCGTGTCGAGTTCGAGATCACGCAGGGCCAGAAGGGACCGCAGGCAGAAGCTGTCCGGGCGGTCTGATTCACCTCACTGGTATGCACCGGCCGGAACGCACGGCAGCGCAGTCCGTGCGAGCCTGCCAACCTCCGTTTCGTCGAGATCTCTATGGCGAGCCGCCCGGTGGGCCGCGTCCAGCGGTTCGCCGTAATGGGGGGATTCGTCCCCATGGGGCGGCTCGCCGTACAGACTGACTGACCTGGGCGGGGACGCCGGGCCGGGGGCTCCTCGCTTGCACTCGGCAGGGTAGAGTGCTAAACAGTCGTTGGCACTCTGTGCAGCAGAGTGCCAACAACCGGATCGAGACGATGGGGTCTGCCGCACGGAGATGCAGCCCCATGCCGTCGCGGGCATCGCCTCGGTTCTGGACAAGCCACCCTGCATCTGGGAGGTCTAGCCTTATGGCAGCCAAGATGATCGCGTTTGACGAGGACGCCCGGCGCGGTCTCGAGCGTGGAATGAACCAGCTCGCCGACGCCGTCAAGGTGACCTTGGGCCCCAAGGGCCGCAACGTCGTGCTGGAGAAGAAGTGGGGCGCTCCCACGATCACCAA
>NZ_JBSFVA010000062.1:0-39556 GCF_053592075.1 Nonomuraea sp. NPDC002799 | reverse complement strand
CGTCCACCGAGATCTTCACAGTAGAACTGACACTCTTCCCCACCACCACGCTCTTCCGATCTGCCCACCCAACCTGAACTAACGCGGGCTGACCCTTACACCGGCACACGCCCGCCGCGCCGGGTGCTCCCCGGCGCGGCGGACGTTTCGTCGTCATCAACTCCGTAGGGTGAACGTGCCACGCCCACGTGAGAGCAGGAGAGCTCGACATGCCCGCAGCGGACGCCGAGGTGGCGGTACTGATCGTCGGCGGCGGGCCGGTCGGGCTCACCGCCCGGGCGCTCCTGGAACGCTGGGGGGTGCGGGTGTCGCTGGTCGAGAAACACGGCGAGTTGTCACCCTTTCCCCGATCCCGGCTGGTCAACGTGCGCTCGATGGAGATCTACCGCAGGCTCGGGCTCGCCGCCGAGATCGCCGCCAACGCGTTCGCGCCGGAGTACGGCCGCATCCGCTTCCGCGACACCCTGCGCGACCGCGACTTCGCCACGGTGGCGATGGTCGGCGTCAACGCGCCGGTCCCCGAGAGCCCCGTGATCGGCGTGGTCACCTCGCAGGACCGGCTGGAGCCCACCCTGCTCGCCGCGGCGGGCGCACCGGCACGCTTCGGGGTCGAGCTCGTCGGCCTGGCCGAAGAAGCCGGCAGCGTCGTGGCCCTGCTCGCCGACCACCGGAGCGGTACGGAGACTCGGGTCCGTGCCCGTCATGTCCTCGCGGCCGACGGCGCGAACTCCACCGTCCGGCACCTGCTGGGCATCGGCACCACCGGCCCGGGACCGATGGGCGGCTTCACCACCGTCGTGTTCGACGCCGACCTCAGCCGCTGGTGCGCCCACCAGCCCGCCGGCGTCTACTTCACCGCGGACGGCTTGTTCGCCCCGCTCTACCCCGAAGGAGGCTGGGCCTGGATCGGCCCCACACCCGGCGACGCCGCGCGCACCGACTGGGCCGGCCTCGTCTCGCGCGCCCTCGGCTCCGGCGCCGGCGTTCGAGCCGACGTGCTGCGGGTGCAGCACTGGGTGATGAACGCGTTCGTCGCCGAGCGCTTCCGGCACGGCCGGATCCTGCTGGCCGGCGACGCCGCGCACACGATCCCCATCGTCGGCGGCCTGGGGATGAACGCCGGCATCGCCGCCGTGCACAATCTGTGCTGGAAACTGGCGGGCGTGCTCCACGGGTGGGCCGGACCGAGCCTGCTGGAAACGTACGAGACGGAGCGGAAACCCGTCGCCCACCGGACGCTCGATCAAGGCGTGGCCAGCACCCGGCTCCTGCTCGACGTGCAGAAGCGGCGCCGCGAGCAGCGCCGGGCCGGCGAAGCGGCACCGGTCGAACTTCCCTGGTCTGACCAGTACTTCGCCCAGCTCGGTCTCGTGCTCGGCGTCACCTACCACTCCGGCGACAGTGCGCCGGCCGAGCAGTCCGGCACGGATTATGTCCCTGCCGCGCAACCGGGCCATCGGATGCCCCACCTCTGGCTCACCCGCGACCGCTCCACCCTGGACGCCGTCGGCGAATGGTTCACCCTGCTCACCCCGGACCCCGCGCACTGGGCGCGACAGGTCACCGGACCGTGGCCGCTGCGTATCGAGGCCCTTCCCGCCGAGCACGCCGGCCGCTGCGGCCTCACCCCGCACGGAGCCCTGCTCATCCGGCCTGACGGCCACATCGGCGCCCGCTGGCACGACCGCCCACCGAGCGACACCGCCCTCCGCGAGGCCCTCACCGCGATCACCCATTGCGCAGACACGGAGATCACGGAAAGTCGCCCCGGCGTGGCGCGCAGAACGTGATCTCCGCCTGCCGCGTCAGTCGACGGCGCCGGACTGGGTGAGGAGGTTCCGGTACCAGGTGTCGTAGGGGCGGTTGGTCGCGGGATAGGTGGCCGGCGGGTCGGTGGCGTCGCCCGCCGAGTCGAGATCCCAGCCGCGCACGAGCCGCCCCGCCTGGCGGGCCGCGATGATGAACGCGGACTCCCCGGCGGGCGCCGCGTAGAACAGCGCGTTCTGCTGAAGCTCCGCGCTGTTGCCCTGCTGGAACTCGATGAACGCGAGTTGCGGGTACCGGATGCGGTCACCGGTATAGCGGTCGGTGTCCACCCGTAGTGTCTGGGCCGGCGTCGGGCCGTCGGCGCCGGTCCACACGTGCACGCGCGACGTGCCGGCGGCCGAGGTGGTCTTGTCGTAGCGGGCGTCGGAGGTCTTGGCGTTGCCGCTCCACGAGACCGTCATCGCGCCGGCGTTGAGCACGCCGTTCCACGTCCAGTTCTGGGTGGTGCTCGGGCTGCGGTGGATCTCGCGTACCTGGGTGCCCGCCGGGTCGGTGAAGCTGACCGTCGGCAGGATCCCGTTGTCGTAGCGGCGGCTGGCGGACCAGGTGATCTCGCCGTCGGCGTCGAGGTGACCGACGTGGTACCACACCGTCTTCTCGTTCTGGGACTGGTGGACCTCGACCAGGTCGCCGTTGTCGTTCAGGGCGACGGCCGGGGTGATGCCGCTGTCGTACCTGCCGTGCCGTTGCCAGGTCACGCGGCCGTCGGCGCCGTACGTGCCGGACCAGTACCACAGCTCGCCCGAGCCCGAGTCGTGCACCTCCACGACCTGGCCGCGGCCGTTGATCGCGATGGCCGGGCTGGATCCGGTGTCGCGTTTGTAGGCGCTGCGGGTCGTGCCGTTGCCGGAGATCACCGGCAGCACCCGGCCGCGCACCGCGTCCACCGACGGCGGGCTCGCCGGGTAGTCCCTGGCCTCGTACAGCCGCGAGCCGAAGACGGAGGTGAGCTCCCGGTTGAGCGCGGCCAGGTTGCCGGCGGCGTAGGAGGTGTTGTCGGTCAGATCGTCTTTGACGTCGAGCGCGACGACGATGGGCGCGGCGGTGGGATGCTGCGCGGACCAGGTGTTGATCACGTTGAGCCAGTCGCGCAGGAGGTTCGAGGCCGGGTTTCCCGCGTGGTCGACCTGGTTCCCGGGGGAGTCGTGGCCGACGGAGTAGTCCTGCGCGGCGGCGTAGCCGTTGTCGTGGATGTCGAGTTCGATGAAGCGGATGCCGTTGTCGAGTTGGTAGGCGATGGAGTTCCTGGCGCCGTCGATGTTGCCCGAGTAGCTGTTGTGCGTGGCGCGGAAGATCGCCGAGGGTAACGGCGCGTCCGCCGACGCCTCGGCGGGCGCGCCGACCAGCAGCGCGGACGCGGTGATGGCGAGCACCGGCAGAACGGTTCTTGTACGGGACATTCATTGATCTTCATGTCTGGGGTGCCCCCGGACAATACGATCACGCGCTTTGCTGCACGCTTTCCGCCCCTCGTGCGGCGGGAGCGATCGTACGATGGGCGCTAACCAGGCGAAGCGGCGCAACGGACGACAGGCCGGCGGCGATAGCCCTGTGAAGGTCCCTGGGGGAGAGGAGCGGAGTGAGCGACGGTGCGGCGAGGCTGCGAGACACGCTCGCCTCGGCCGTGCGGGCTCTTCAGGGGCCGCGGCACCTCAATGTCGTCGAGCTCGGGGCGGCGGGGATCACCACGTTCGACGTGCATCGGGACGCGTCGGGCACGCCGTGCGCGGCCACCGGGCTGATCCTGCCGTGGCGTGAGCTGGGCACCCCGCCCGAGCGCCGGCGGATCGCCCAGACCGCCGGCGGGGTCTCCGACGAAGCGGTGATCGTCGTTTGTTCCGCGCCGGGGGAAGAGTTACCGGAGCTGGCGGCGTCGTGGTTGTCCGAGCTCCGGCCTGGTTCGGTGTCGACGCGTGTTCCCGGTCTGCCCGTCGCGGCGCTGCTGCGCGAGATCGTGGCGGACGAGCCTCTCCAGCAGCCGTACGGACTGCTCGCCCGCACGCCCGATCCGCTGGGCGGTGCCCCTCGGTTCGCTGCCGTGACCGTCTTTCCGGCGGGCGCGGCCCGTGGCGCGACGGCCGAGGTCGTCGTGCGGGCGAGCGGAGAGGCGGTGTTCGCCGTCCTCTCCATGATCGAAGGACAACCGCGCCCGGTCGCCGTCCGGGTCGCGGACCTGCCGCCGGGGCGGCAGCAGGTTCGTCTGGTGCTCGGCGGCCCGGGCAGCGTGGACTTCGCCTCCGCCACCCCGTTCGTCGAGGACGACCAGGGCTGGGCCGAACTGGCCGTCGGAGCGTGGCCGCTGTTCGGCACGCACGGCGGCCGGATACATCTCGTCGTGGGACTGGAGACGTGCGGGAGTCAGGCTCTCGTGACCCGTCGCATCGACCTGGTGCGCCGGGTCATCCGCGAAGCCGCGGCCGGAATCACGGAATGCCTCGTCTCCCTGGTCCCGTACGCGACGCACTCCTACGACTGGCAGGTGCCGGAGCGGCCCGTGCGCCCACGATGCTGGCTGGCCGCGCCGGAGGGGGCGTTGACCGCGCTGGAGCGGCTGGCGGCCGAACCGGTGTATCCCGACGGCTACCGGGACGCGGCCCAGGTGGAGGACATGCTGGCCATGGTGGTGACGCGACTGGGGGAGGGCAGTCCCGGCCGTACGGTGCTGCTGACCGCCGGCGACCGCCGGCCGCACCCGCCGGGCCGCCACGGGCAACTGCTCGCCTGCCCGAACCGCTACGACTGGAATCGCCAGACGACCTGGCTCGAACGGGCGGGCGTGGTCTTCGGCGCGATCACCGAGAACGATGATCCGATCTGGGCGGTGCTCGGCGCGTCCTCCCGGGCACCGATGGACGCGAGCGGCGTCACCCGGCTCTGCACCGACCTGGGCCTCGCCACAGCGGGGCTCGGCCGGATACCGTTTCCGCTGATCGAGGTGGCTCCATGACGGAACACAAGATTTCGGTCTGGGGTGCGCCCGGCAGCGGCAAGACCACCTTCCTGGCCGCCCTGAACATCGCGATGATGCGGAGCACGCTGGACTGGGCCGTCGTGGCGAAGAGCGGCGCGTCCAGTGATTGGCTCACGCGTATGACCGACCAGCTGGTGCGGGGGCGGGACTTTCCCGAGGTGACGGTCGCCCCGGCCACCCTGGACTTCGTGCTGGTCGGGCCGCCGCGGACGAAGCGCAGGGGGCGCTTCTTCCGCCGTCCGGCCGTCACCGGACCGACGCACGTGGATCTGAGCCTCGTCGACCTGCCTGGAGGTTCCTTCGGAAGTGCGCCTGCCGGTGACCTGATGGAGGACCTCACTGTCAGCGACGGGTTCTTGTTCCTTTTCGATCCGATCCGCGAATTCGACTCAGGCGACAGCTTCGAGTACTTCTACCGGGTCGTCATCGCGTTGACGCAGCGCGTCATGGCGTCGGACGCCGCACCCGCGCGGCTGCCCCATCGCCTCGCGGTATGCATCACCAAGTTCGACGACGTCCGCGTGCTGGAAACCGCCGAGCGCCTAGGACTGCTAACGACGGATCCGGACGACCCCCGCCAGGTGCCGAGAGTGGAGTCCGAGAGCGCACAGGAGCTTTTCACGGCCCTGTGCGCGAACTCCGCGAGCGGCAACGGCGACATGCTCCTGCGAATGATCATGCAATTCTTCCGCCCTGAGCACGTTCGTTTCTTCGCCACCTCGGCGATCGGCTTCCACGTCGATCCGGTTCGGAAGACCTATGACCCGGACGATTTCCAGAACGTCGTCCCGACGCCGGCGGGACACCGCATCCGCGGCCCCGTGCGGCCCATCAACGTGGTGGAGCCCATCCTGTGGCTGGCCGATCAACCCGCCGCCGACATCACGTGATGACCACCGGATCCACGTCTGTCCACAACGCGGCGAGCTCGCTGACTTTCGCCAGGTAACCGGGTGCCACCGCGTGGAGCCGATCGGCCTGTTCCCGGCTCAACGCGAGAAGGGGAGGTGTGTACGCCACGAGGTCGCGCTCCGCCATCGCCGCCCACACCGCGATCCGGGCGAGCCCCATCAGGCCAGGATCCTCCCAGGTGGGAACGGCTCGGCAGAGCGCCTGGACTTGATCGAGAGTGTTCAGGTCCATGAGGTCCCGGAGGACGAGCAGGCATGCCAGATCCTGCACGTCCAAAGGGTGGGGCACCCCATGAAATCTCAATAACGCGCAGTAATTGTGCACATCGACCGGGTCGGACAGTTGGGGTTGGGAGGCCCAGGAGGGCGGCGCTTGGAATTGACTCGTCCAACTCTTTTTGATCATGTCGAGGAAAGCCGTGATATGCGCCCAGGAAATGTGCTCGAATGCCGCTCTGGTGCCAGAGATCACTACCGCCTGATCCTGGTAGGACTCGTTGCGTAGTGCTTGGAGGAACCACCGTGCGAAGCGGACATTGATTTTCGGCAGACTGGACATCAGCACCGTCACGTAGTCGTCCGGCTGCCGGTGAATCAGAAGGTCCATGGCCAGCGCACCGGACAAGCCGACGGGGAAATCCGTTCTGCGGGTCAGGCCGGCCGTGCTGAGGAACGGGAGCAGGGTATCCAGCATGTCGCGCTGGCTCGCGGAGTCGAGCAGTGCGGTCTCCTTGAATATCCGCCCCACCGGGGTTCCCGGTAGCACAGGGGTGTCCCCCCGCACCGCGATACCTCCGAGCAGGTCTGACGCTCTGTAAGGCTCTTCATCGGGCGTCCGCACGCCATTCCACGAGGAGAGATGGGGCTCTTCCCAGCTTGCCGTCACCCGGATGACGTCGAGAAGCGCGTACCAGCTCTTCCCGTTGAGATGGGCGTACCAGGAACGGGTGATGGAGAAGAAACCCGGGAAGGCATCGATGGGGATCCGGGCGAGGCTCGGGTCGTGGGCCGCCAGGGCCGTGGCCGTGTGGACGAGGAGGACGCAGAGGTTCGCGCTGTAGATCGCGAACCGGGCGGGCACGCCGAGCCTGATCGGCTCGTACACCGGCGACACCAGCTCCACGGCCCGGCTGTCCATGCACTCGCGGAAGAGCCGGACGAGCAGCACCCGCAGCTCCACGAGCTCCTCCGGAGGCCGCGCACGGAGGCGGTCCGAGATGACCTCCAGGACGCGGCCCCGATCGGTCAGGACGGCGAAACTCGCGATCGTGCGGAGCCTGGTGTCGTCGGGCGCCACGGGGATCGGGTCGTCGGCGTTCTGCAGCAGCCGCCGGACCATGCGCACCAGCTCGCCGGCGATCCACCGGCCCACCATGAACTCGCCGAACGAGGCGTGCAGGAACTCGTACCGGCGATGCGTGGTGTGACCTTCGACGGCCTGACTGCGGTGGACGAACAGCTTGAAGAAGAAGCGCCCGGCCAGGTCCCGGGCGGTGTCACCACGGCGGACGCCGTCGCCGAACGGCAGCACCTCCAGATCGCGGGCCAGGTCCTCGTCCGAAACGCTCTGCGAGCTCCGGTTGAACATCGAGAAGGCCACCATGGACATCAGATAAAGCTCGCGGGCGACGAGCACACGCCGATCCCGCTCGCCCAGATGCCGGTCCCGTTTGTCGACCTCGCGCTCGGCGAACCGGCTGAACAGGCTCTCGTAGAGCTCGGTACGGCCGATCCTGCCCCGCAACTCCCCGCCGCCGGCGTGGAACAACGCCAGCATGAACAGCAGCAGGGGCTGGCGGGCGACCACGCCGTGGGCCAGCGCCTCCTCGGCGTTCAGCGCCCGGTGCGGATTGGCCAGGTGCCAGCTCTCGATCCACCGGCGCACCTGCCCGTCGGTGAACTCCTCCAGCCGGACGACCACCGACTCCCGGGGGTAGCGGACCTGGTCGGCGACCGCCGTGCGGCTGGTGACGATCACCGCGGCGGGACGACCGTGCCGCGCCTCCCGGTCCTGGAAGTCCTTGACCTTCTCCAGGTAGTCGAAGTGAACGGTGGCACTGGCCTGGAGCAGCTCGTCGAAGCCGTCGAGCAGCACCACCGGCAGCGCGGGCGCGCACGAGGCGGCCACCGTCCGCCACTCGTGCTCCACCCTGGTGAGCTGCCGGAGCGCCTCCTCGATCTGGCGCTGGACGTCGGCGTCCGCCGACACGTTGCGCAGCTCCACCCGTACGACGAGATAGTCGTCCGGCGGGAGCTCGGCGGCGAGCATCTGGGTGAGCAACGACTTGCCCGCGCCGGGCTGGCCGAGCACCACCAGCGGCGCCCGGGTGGCGGCCGGGCTGATGAGGTGATGGAGCAGAAAGGTCGCCAGATCGTCTCCGGGCTCGGCGGTCTGCCAGCCGTCCTCGCTGACCTGCTCCGGTTGCTCAGCCGCTCGGCCGAGGCGGCTCAGGCGGCTGTAGGACGGATTGACGTAGACGTCATGCAGCTTCGGCAGCCGGACGCCGTCCGGAACGGCGTCCGGGTCGGTCAGCGGGCGGTCGACCTGGGCCCGATACTCGGTGCTGAGCGCCGAACGCAGCTCGTCGGGAGCGCGGCCCTGGGTCATCCAGCGCATCATCCCCGCCAGCCCGGCCAGCTTCGTTCCCGTGTCGGCGACGTCCTGGCGGGCGGCTCTGAGCTCGTTCAGCAGCACCCGGACGCCGGCTTGATGAGCCCAGAACGCCACTTCCGGGTAGTCGCCGGCCAACTGCCGGAGCATCTTCTCGTACCGGGTGGTCGCGAGCTCGGGCAGATCTCTGAGGCCGGCCGTCCAGCGATGGCGGGTGGTCTCATCCGTTCTGTCCCAGGCCGCTGTGCCTGGCCCGAACGCCAGCAACCGCTCCGTCAAGATCAGGTAGTAGACGGTGAGCGGGGTCTCGGACCATTGGGCGTAGATGTCGGGCAGGCCGCCGGATGTGTTGAGCACCTCGACCAGGTCGGCGAGTCGTCTGCTCCGCGTGGGACTGCCTGTCGCCAGCGCGGCCTGCTCGGCTCGGACGAGTTCGAGCGTCGTGGTGTTCAGGGTGGTGCGCAGCTCCCCGTCGAGATCGTCCAGCGCGGCGAAGAAGGCGGCCACGATGATCACCGCATGGGCCGCCTCCAGCAACTCGCTGCGCTCGAACCGGGTCAGACCGCCGACCCGCTCGCGCACGACCGAGACCGCGTCCTGAGCGAGGCGTTCCACCTCGCCCTTGAGGTCGAACAGGCTCAGCGCCACCTCGCTGCCGCCGGCGGAGGCGACCGTCAGCCCGGAGGCGGCGAGCCGTCCGAATGCCCGGACCACGGCGCTCTCCTTGCCCAGGATCCGCACCGCGTCCTCGTAACCGAGCGTTCTCCGCCGCATGCGAGCAACCTACGCAAAGCGCCTGAGCGGCGGAAGGCGGTTCCGGATTTCCGGCCCGCCGCCGTCAAAGGGCGGCCTTGACGAGCTCGCGCAGCCGCGCCGCCTCTGTGGATCCGCCGATCTGGTCCAGCTGGAGTTTCACGGCGTAGGGCTTGAACGACCAGGTGGGCAGGACCATGGCCGCGCGGCTCAGCGCCGCGAGGGAGGTGGCGGCGTCGGCGGTCGCGCCCTGCGGCAGGTAGGCCAGCGCCTGGCGGCTCAGGTTCGTCAAACTCTGGGGATCGTGAATTTTGGCCTGCACCTGCGAGAACAGCTCGCCGGCGAGATGGCGCTGGGTCTCGATGCTGACGCGGTCCGTCGGGCCGGCGAAGAACGCGATGAGCAGCGGCACCACGCTGCCCTTGGGCCGCACGTTCTGCATCGCGAACACGCAGTACGAGGCCATGATGTTGGCACGGAATCGCGCGATGCCGGCATCGCCGGCCGTGCGGACGCGCTGCAGGTGCTCGCCCACCGTCGCGAGCTGCAGCGCGTTGAGGTCGACCGGCGTCCCACCCTTGTCCCCGCCAGGCAGCGTGCTGGTCGCCAGGTGGCCGAACGCGTAGAAGCACTCGACCATCGTCTCCTTCGACTCGTGGCCGGGGTTGATGCGTGCGTACCAATTCTCCTGGAGTGATTGCGACCCCCACGGCCCCGGGATGCCGCCGACGAACGACGTCCGCAGGAAGGAGAAGCTGTCGCGCCGGTCGATCAGGGCGAGGTCCTCGAGCAGTTTGCCGACGCGTCCGGTGGGAGTCGAGCGCATGAGCAGGGGGATGCCGTCCACGTACGAAGACCCCAGGGCGGTGTCCAGCCGGTCGATCGGCCAGCAGAACTCGTCCACGAACTTGGCGTTCGCGGCGGCGCTGCGCGCCAGCGCCAGCTCGTCGCCGTGCCCGTGCCGGAGCATGTGGATCACGAGCTGCCCCTCGTCGTGCCGGGCGAGATCGAGGTCGAGGTCCTGCAGCAGCGCTTCGGCCCGCGCGATCGCCGATGCGCGGTTGCCCTTCATCGACAGCAGCGTGAGATCGCCGGCGGCCACCTTGCCGGTGCCGAACGAGGCGTACTTCTGGAAGCTCTTGCACAGGAAGACCTCGAGTCTGCCCGTGGCGATGTCGTTCTTCAGGCCGCCGAGGACGACATCGAGCTGGCTCTGCTCGGTGGGCGCGGGTGCGAGCTCGATGGTGGTGTCGAGGATCAGCGCGAACGGCGGGTCACCCTGCTGATACGTCTCCAAGGCCCTGCGCACGTCGGACACGAGCCCGCCCGCCGAAGGCGTGACGAAGGGCGTGCTCGGGTTGAGCGCCGCGACGAGGACGTCTTCGCGCGGCGCCACCGTCTCGCCCTTCTTGAGCTTGCCGATCAGTTCCCCGGTCTCGTAGTAGTCGATCTTCTCGGTGGCACGCGAGACCTGCTGCTGGTCGCGTACCGTCAGCGCGATCGACAGCGCCGTCCCGAGCGCGTTCATGCCGCTCGTCACGAGATGGCTGTCGAGCTGGATCCGCGCGTCGGCCGGCGACGCGATGCTCGGCGCCCGCTCCAGCAGGATCTGCCGCATCGTCTCCCGGTAGTCGGTCCTCGTGTAGTTCTGGGCCACGGCGACCACGAGGCCGATCTCGTCCATCATGAGGTCCACCGCGCGCATCGCCACCGACGGGTTCTTCTCGTGTGTCACCACGATGTGCATGAGCCTGCTCAGCGAGTCCAGGGCGGTGGCGGTCAGCGTGTCGAAACGCTTCGGACCCAGCTCGCCGGTGAGGCCCAGCACGAGGTGCTCGGCCATGGCGCACACCGGTGCCAGCTCGCCCGTCCCGCGCGCGATCTCCTGCAGGCGGGAGAACGGGCCGGAGGTGATGAGCTCCACGAGGTCGGCCCGCGTGTCGACGGTGAAGTCGCTCGGCGGCGGGGTCCTGCCCGTGTCCATGAGCTCGTAGAGCTGGTAGGCGGACGGCGTGGCGCCGAGCTCGTCCAGATGACCTTTCCAGGCGGTGAGGGGATGTTTTTCGGTGCCGCTCAGCAGGCTGATGCCCGATTTCCCGTCGAGTGCCTTGATCGTGAGCGTCTTCAGCACGTCCTCGCTCACCAGCATCGCGAGCTGGCGCAGCACGCGCGGGCTGTTGACCAGGATGTCCTCGTCCTTCTTGGCCACCTGGAGCTTCGACAGGAAGCCCGGCAGGGTGTCGCGGAAGTTCGTGCGCCAGTAGGTGACCGCGAGCTGGTTCTGGACCGACAGGCCGCCCTTGTCGGCGCGCTGGGACCTCGCCGCGCGAAAGCCCATCTGCTCGGCGAGGTGCTGCTGCGTCGTGCCCTTCACCGTGTCCGCGAGCGCGGCGCGGCGCTGCTGCGAATACGTGTCCTTGCTGCTGGTGATCTTGATGAAGTCCAGCGCCTTGACGAGGTGGCCCATCGACGAGGCGTCGAGCACGTCGTCGGTGTGCTGCTCGACCTCGGCCAGATCGACGGTGACCTCGCCCGACGCGGCGAGGTCGAGCCCTTCGAGCAGCAGCCGGTCCCGGCCGCCCAGGGTCTGGGGGAGCTTCGCTCCCTTGACCGGCGGCGGCAGCAGGTCGAGCTGGTGACGCAGGTCCTCGTGTTGTGGCCCCGGCTCCTCCCGCACCGCCTCGGCGGTGGCCAGACGAACCCCGGCGGTCGCCTGCAGGAAGCCGCGCGCGACGTCGCCGTCGAGCTGGGACATGATGAGCCGGGACATCGTGCTGCGCTCGAACGCCGAGCCCTTGGCCAGCGCTCGGGCGATGAGGTCCAGGGACGTGCGCGCCTCGGCCGGGCTCAGGTCCCGCAGCGTCTTCGCCAGCGCCTTGGCGGTGGTCTCGTCCGGCTGCTCGGCGAACGCCTGCCAGCCCTTCGACAACGACTTCGGAGCGACCGACACGTCGTGCTTTGTCAGGGCGAACGTGGATGCGTCGGTGTCGCCGGAGGTGAGGCGCTTCGGTACGGCGCTCGTGCGCTTGTTCCTGCGTATGCCGTCCTGCGGCCTGCGCTTGCTCATGGTCCCCCACCCGTTTCCGCGACGTCCCCTGCCTGACGACTGATGGTGCACGGTCCGGCCGGCGCTCATGGCTAACCTTCCGGCTACATTCCAAGGTGATCGGGGATCCCTTTCACCGCTCGCCACCCGAACCCACCCGTAACGGCCCCCACGCGCTGTATCAATGAAGGCGCAGGTCGCTCTGCGTAGTCGATCCTGTACCGAAGGCTTCCGGGGGAAGGCGCACATGGCGGGCAAAGAGATACTTCCGGGCTATGACCAGCTGTTCGACGACACGAATCTCGATCCTCGGCAGGAGGACGAGGCCAGAACGGTCTACTCGCCCGGGGCCTATCTCGCGGATCTCCTGGGCCTGCTGGAGGCCGTGCTCGATCAGCCGCCGCTGCTCGGCGACGACCGGCGCGCCGACCTGAAGCGGATCCTGCTGGACGCGGAGAACACCTTCGGCGAGACCCCTCACCTGGACATCGTCATCGAGCTGCTGGAGCGGCTCGTCGAGGATCGGCCGTACGAGCTGATGCGGCGGCTGGAGCACCCCTTCGGGATGCCGTTCTCCCTGGAGGAAGAGCGGTTCAAGACCTACCTGCGGCACCTGGCGACCGGGCCGGACGAGCTCTACCGGATCTTCGCTCCGGTGGCCGACGCCGACACGGTGGCCCGGCTGTTCCTGGGGTTGCCGGCGGAGGCCCGCACGCATCTGACGTCACCGGCGGACGACGCGCGGATCAAGGCGTTCTACGGGCTCGCGCCGCAGGACCCGCTGACCGTGTTGTCGGAGGTGGAGAGGTTCAAGAAGACGACGGGCCTGTCCGCGCTGCAGGTGCGCGAACTGCTCGGCGACCCCGAGGACGCCGTACGGCCGGCCAAGGACGCCTACGCCAACCAGGGCGCCGAGCCGGTCACCCTGTCCCCGGACGGCACCCTGCTGCTGGGGACGACGCCCGGCTGGTACGACCGGGTCAGCAGGATCGTCCGGCTGGCCAGGTGGACCGGGCTCACCCTCAGCGACCTCGACCGCGTGCTGATCACGTGCTGCGGCGGCACGCTCGACGCGGCGGCGCTGCGGACCACCGCGCTCGTCGTGCACCTGCGGCGGGCCTACGACCTCACCGCCGACGGGGTGTGCGGGCTGGTGGCCGCGTTCGAGCCGGTGCCGGAGGAGCTGCCCGCCGTGTCGGGCGACCTCCTCGGCCCGCACAACAAGGAGTACCGCCGCAGGCTGGCCATCGGCATCGAGACCGCCGAGAGCGACATCATCGAGACCGTGCGGCGCTACCGCGACCGCTACAGCGCCCTGGAGCCGAGCCCCTTCGACCGCGGCCCGATCGCGGCGCCGCAGATCGCGTTGCTGCGGCGGACCGGCAGGCTGACCGCGGCGCTCGGCCTGTCCGCCGGTGAGCTGTTCGACCTGCTGGGCGTGCTGGAGAGCGACCCGTCACTGTGGCGGCATTCCACGTTCTCCGTCCTGGGCGGCGTCGAGCCGAAGACGCAGGACTGCTACCGCATCCTGGAGGGCGGCGACCCCGCCTCCGGCCTGTGGCTGGCCCAGACCCTGCTCGGGGTGGCCCGATGGATGCAGGACGGCGGGTTCGGCGTCCAGGAACTGGCCGACATCCTGGGCGGCGGGTCCGGGGCGTCCGGCGAGGGTGATCGGCTCGCGGTGCTGGAGAGCCTCGACCAGCGTTTCCGGGCGGTGGCCATGGAGCCGGCCCTGTTCGAGGGCGAGCGCTTCGGGCCGCGTGCCGCGCAGGTCCTCGCCGATGTGTTGTCGAACCACACCGGCACGGTGGTGTCCGGGCGCGACGCCCGGCTGCTGCGCCTCGACCCGGCCCTGGTGGCCGTGGCCGGGCACGAGGCGGTCACCGCCCTGGGCAGGATCGTCGACGACGACCTGCTCGGGCTGGGGCTCGGCGAGCGTCTGGCCGGCAAGATCCACGCCCAGCTCGTGTTCGGCGGCCGGTTGCGCGCCGACGGCACCCTCGTCACCGAGGACCTGCCCGCGACCGACTACGCGCTGAAGCTGGAGCGGGACTTCACGCCGGTCAAGGAGGCGCTGTTCAAGCTGGTCAACAGCGCCGGCAACGACACCTCGTCCTTCTACCCCTCCGACCTGGCCACCCTCGGCGAGCTGTCCCAGGAGCAGCTCGACGAGCTGTACGACAACCTGATCCACCACGGCTACGTCGACGAGGAGGGCGCCGTCCAGGATCCGGCGTTCTTCGCCGACGAGGAGAACCTCGGCGCCTTCCGCGTCAACGCCGGCCTGTCCGACGTCGCCCCCGAGGTGCTCGTCGTGCTGCGCGGGCGCGTCGACGCCTTCCGCGCCGAGCCGCTCGTCTGCGACCAGGGGCTGCTCGCCGGGCTGCGGCTCAGCGAGATGCGGATGGCCAGGCTCATGGACGGGCTGCGCTTCAACGGCTACCTCGACGAGAGCGGCCGCTATCGGGACAAGCAGGCGCTGGCCGCGCTCCGGCCCGCGGACCTCGCGTTGCCGCCCGAGTTCCACCCGCACCGCCACGCCGTGCTCGACGCCATGAAACGGCAGATCGGCGAGCTGAAGTCCAAGCTCCACACCCTCACCCCCGAGGACTTCGCGCAGGTCGCGGACGTGGCGATGGCGCAGCGGGCGATGGCCGCGATGGAGGGCGCCTCCCTGAGCGACGGCTGGCCGGTCGCCGAGGTGGGCACGCTCGGCGACGGGTTCACCGCCGCCGAGACCGCCCTCGTGACCCGCCGGGTCGCCGCCTGCGCGCAGGACGAGCGGCCGTACCGGATCCACCTGGAGGCGCTGCGCGAGCTCGGCCTCGACCAGGAGCAGCAGCGCCTGGCCGGCGAGAAGCTGATCGCGGAGGGGCACCTCACCGAGGGCCTGTCCGTGCGGCGCGAGGCCGTCCCCTTCTTCGCCAACCCCGTGAACGTCGTCGGCTTCGCCCTGCCGGGGCTGGAGGACTTCGAGCGGGACGTGTTCTTCCTGCTGCACGCCGTCGCCGTGGAGCTCGCCAAGGCGGTCGAGGAGATCACCGCCGCGCTGGAGGAACGCGCCGGGCAGCAGCAGGAGGCGCTCACCTCGGTGCTGGCCGACGCGTTCGGCGCGCCGGAGGAGACCGTCGCGGCGATCTGCGCGGCCGTCGCCGGCGGGCTGCCCGAGGCGATGGAGCTCCTCGTCCCGCCGGTCATCGCCGATCCCCGGCGGCTGACGGACCCGCACTTCGAGGCCGCCTACGAGCGCATCCGCCGCTTCGCGCTGCTGGCCGGCAAGCTCGGCATGGACGAGACCGAGGTCGCCGTCACCTTCCACGACCAGGACCTGACCGGCAAATACCCCGAATCCCTGACCCTTCCGCCGGGCGCCGGCGCCGTCGACGCGGTGCTGCGCGCTTCCGCCGACCACATCCACCTCTTCGCCGGCGACGCTTTCTGGACCTACTCCGCCGACACCTTCGCCCTGCTCGACCCCAAGCCCAAGGCGCTGACCGAGTTGTCACCCTGGTTCGCGGGGATCGTCCGCGTCGACGCCGCCTTCGCCTTCCCGGACGGCGCGCAGTGGATCGTCGGCCGCGCCGTCGCGGGCGGCGATGGTGGCGGAGTTCCCGATCGGGAGGTTTCGCGGCTGTTCGTCAAGGAGCCGGGCAGCATCCGCTGGGCGCCCCGCGACCAGTTGTGGGGCAAAGTCAGGAACAACTTCGAGGCTCCGCGCCGGATCGACAGCGCGTACGTGGACGAGAACGGCAGAACGTACCTGTTCTGCGCCGACCAGTACATCCGTTCCTCAGGCCCTGGCTTCACGGCGGTCGACGAGGGCTACCCGCGCGGCATCGCCGAATGGTGGCAGGCGGAGGGCCACGACACGCCGCTGCCCGAGGCGTTCAGCGGTGCGCTCGACGCGGCCTTCCACGACGTGGACGGGCACATCCACCTGTTCGCGGGCGGCCGTTACCTCCAGATCGGCGGGCGGGAGCAGCCGATCTCCGCTCGGTGGGGCCGCATCCGCAACGCCTTCGACGGCGCGCAGAGCCTCGACGGCGCGTTCACCGGCCCCGACGGCCGGGCGTACCTGTTCCGCGACGACCAGGTGATCCGTTACACCGACAGCGTGGAGAACGGCGGCGCGCGGGTGGACGACGGCTATCCGCGGCGCATCGGGACCGAGTTCGCCCAGTTGCCCGGTGAGTTCAGGACCGGCGTCGATGCGGCCTTCACCGAGCCGGTCACGGGATTGGTGCACCTGTTCAAGGGCGGCAGGACGATCTCCCTGGCCTCCTCCGGCGCCGGCCTGCCCCGGCCGACGGCCGAGCGCTGGGGCAGGATCGCCGACGTGCTGGCCGGCGGGGCCGTGGACGCCGCGTTCGTGGGCATGGACGGCAAGACCTACCTGTTCAGCGGCGAGAGATACCTCCGCTACTCCGGCGCCGACTACGCCGTCGCCGACCTCGGCCACCCCCGCCGGATCGCCGGCGACTGGGGCGGGCTGCGCGAGGTCGGCGCCGCGTTCGTCATGGACGGCAGGACGTACCTGTTCGGCAGGGGCGGCCACCTGTTCGACGTGCCGCTCGCCCAGGAGCCGGAGCTGACCGCGGGCCGTCTGTCGCCCGCGCTGCGCCGCCGCTTCCTGGAGCACGGCCTGACCCTGGCCGAGAACGCCGCCGTGCACGCCGAGGGCACCGGCGAAGGCACCGCCGAGGGCGCTGGCGAGGGCGTAGGTGAGCACCGCACGTGGCGCGTCACCACCGATCAGGGCATCGCGCTGACGCTCCGCGCGAACCCGCTGCACATCCAGGTGCACGCCGACGACGGCCACTTCCACGTCCAATACTCCTCCAGGGACTACGCCACCCCGGACCCCGGCTACCCCAAACCGGTCTCCGACAACTGGTGGAACCTGCCCGCCTCGCTGGCCGCCGACCCCCGGTTCGCGGTCATCGACGCGGTGTTCACCGACGGCGCCGGCCGGACGTTCCTGTTCGCCGGCGACCGCTTCGTGGTGTCCGACGCCCGGCACCGCTGGTGGTCGGAGCCGCGCGAGATCGCCGGGCACTGGGACAGCCTGCTGCCCTTCACCCGGGTGGACGCCGCGTTCGTCGGCCAGGACGGCAGGACGTACGTCTTCTCCGGCGACCGCTACATCCGCTTCTCGACCGGCGACTACACCAGGGCCGACGACCGCTACCCGGCCTCGGTCCCGGCGTACTGGGGCAACGTGGCCAACCGGATCGCCAGGACGGGCCGGGTGGACGCCGCGCTGGCCAGGACCGTGACGGAGGTGATCGACGGCCGGCAGGTGGACCACCACTACACCTACCTGTTCTCCGGCGACCAGTACGTGCGCTACCTGGGCACGAACTTCGACCACGTGCAGGACGGCTATCCGGCCGCGCTGCCCGAGTTGTCGCGCGAACCCGGGCTGGCGGCGCTGCCGGTCACGCTCGACGGCGTGGACGCGGCCTTCGCCGACCGCCGCAACGTCTACCTCCTGCGCGGCGGCCGCTGCCACATCGTGTCCGACGGGCTCTACCGCCGCTACGACGACGCCTCGTTCACCGGGCTGAGCTGCGTGTTCCTGGAGGACGGCCGGCTGCTGGCCGAGGACGCCGCAGGCTGGCACCACCGCGCGGCCGTCGAGGCCACCGAGCCGGTGCGGGAGTCGGTCACGCCGCGGTCGTTGCGCCCCGTGCCGGAGGAGTTCCGCCACGGGCTCGACGCCGTGTTGTCCGGCGCCGACGGCACCACGTACCTGTTCAAGGGGCCCAGATGCGTCAACACCCGGCTGAACCGGTCGTACCCGCTGGCCGAGGAGTGGGGCAGGCCGCGTAACACGATCGATCAGGACAACAAGGTGGACGCGGCGTTCGTCGGCAGGGACGGCAGGACGTACCTGTTCAGCGGCGACCAGTTCGTCGTCTACGCCGCTCCCGGCCCCGCCGCCACCGGCGCCCCCGATCCCGCCCGCACCATCGACGGCGAGCCACGGCTCATCGCCGAGCACTGGGCCGGCCTGGCCGGCGTCGCGCTCGCGTACGTGCGCGGCGGCAGGACCTACCTCTTCGAGTCGCCCGACGCGGCGGGCCGGATGCGCTACCTGGTCTACTCCGGCGCGGACTACACCCGGCCCGACGGCGAGCCGCAGATGGCCGACGCGAGCTTCTGGCAGGTTCCCGAGCAGTACCGCGTCATCGGGCACCCCGTGCCCGACGCGGTGCTGATCGAGGGCGAGACCATGTTCCTGCTGTACGGCGAGCACTGCCTGCGCCACGACGAGCGGACCGGCGCCTGGTCCTACCCACGCCCGATCGAGCGGCTCTGGCCCGGCTTCGAGCGCACCCTTGAGGCGAGCAGGCAGGACGGCGACGCGCTGCGCACGGCGTTCATCGCGCCGGACGGCTCGGCCTACTTCTTCTTCTCCGAGCAGTACGCCCGGCACGACGGGCACGACTTCGCCCCGCTCGCCGTCATCCGCGACCGGTGGGGCAGGTCGCCCAACCCGTTCGTGCCCGACGACGCGACCGCCAGGATCGACGCGGCCTGCGTCTTCGGCGACGGCACCACGTTCCTGTTCTCCGGCGACCGGTATGTCCGCTACACCGGCGCCGAGTACCGCTACATCGACCCCGGCTACCCGAAGAAGATCGTCGGCGATCTGCGCCGCGAGGCGGCCTTCGCCAACCTGCCGGAGTCGTTCGACGACGCGGTGACCGGCCGCACGATCGACGCCGCCGTCGCCAACGACCGCACCGCCTATCTCTTCACCGGCGGCTCCTGCCACGTCGTCTCCCGCGCCGCGTCCGCCACCTGCGACCTCGCCGCCCTCGGCCGGGTCAGGAACAACCTCGTGGAGAAGGAGAAGGTGGACGCGACGATCGTCACCGGCGCGCACACCTACCTGTTCTCCGGCGACCAGTACGTCCGCTACACCGGCGCCGAGTACGCCTACGCCGACGACGGCTATCCCCGCACCATCGGCGTCAACCTCGCACTCGACCTGCGGGTCCCGGAGCCGCCCGCGGACTTCGCCGACGGCCTCGACGCGGCCTTCCGCGCCCCCGACGGCACCGTCCACCTGCTCAAGGGCACCTGGTGCCACCGGGCCGGCGAGCCGGCGGCGCAGCCCGTCGCCGCCCTGTTCGGCAAGGTGCGCAACGCCTTCGCCGACGCCGGCCACGAGCTGATCGACGCCGCCTTCGCGAGCTTCACCGGCGAGCTCTACGCCTTCAAGGGCGAGCAGTACGTCCGCTATCGTCCGGGCGCGTTCGAATACGTGGAGGAAGGACATCCTCGTACCGTCCGGGACGACTGGGGCGACCTGCCGGCCCGCTTCGAGTCGGGCGTCGACGGCGCCTTCGCCTTCGACGGGCGTACCTACCTGTGCAAGGGCGACGAATACGTCCGCTACTCCCACGGCCACCACGAGGTGGACCGCACCTACCCGCAGCGCTTCCGCCACCGCTGGGGCGGCACGGCCGACTACCGGCTGAGCGACGTGCACACGATCACCCGGTTCATCGACCTCGCCCGGCGGCATCCGGACGGCCTGCCCGCCTTCCTGCTGACCCCGCCGGCGGCGGTGGCGGACCCGTACGCCTACCTGAGCGGCCTGTTCGGCTGGGACGCCGACGAGATCAGGTGGGCCAAGCGCAACGGCGCGCTGCTGACCGCCGAAGGCGCGGCCATCGCGGCCGCGGCGTCGGGCGCCGCCCCGGCGCGGCAGGAGGAGGACCGCTTCGAGATCGAGTTCCTGCTCCGGCTGGCCGAGCTGTTCACGCTCGCCGACCGGATCGGGGAGGCCCCGTCCACGCTCCACAGCGGCGTCTGGCGGCACGCCTTCGGCGACCCGCCCGCTCTGGCCGCCGCGAACACCGCCCTGCACGGCATCCTGGAGCGCCGGCACGCGGGGGAGTGGGCGGCGTTGTCGGCCGTCGTCCGCGACGAGATCAACGTGCTCAAGCGCGACGCCCTCGTCTCGATCGCGCCGGGCAGCCCGCACGAGCTGTACGACCGGCTGCTGGTCGACGTCGAGATGGGCGGCCAGGGCCGCACCTCACGGGTGCGCGAGGCCATCGCCTCCGCCCAGCTCTACCTGCACCGCTACCTGCTCGGCCTGGAGCAGGCGACGGTCCGGGACGGCATCGACCCGGAGGAGGCCGGGCAGCGGATCAGGACGTGGTGGGCGTGGCTGAAGAACTACCGCCTGTGGGAGGCCAACAGGAAGGTCTTCCTCTACCCGGAGAACTACCTGCGGCCCGAACTGCGCGACTCCAGGACGCCCGCCTTCCGCGCCCTGGAGGACGACCTGCTGCAGGGCGAGATCACCCAGGAGAAGGTGGAGCGCGCCTACAAGCGCTACCTCGACGAGTACACCGAGGTCTCCAGGCTCTCGATCGCCGGCGGCTACGTCTACACCGAGGACGGCGCCGAGGCGGGCGTGCGGCGACTGCTGCTGTTCGGCCAGACCAGGACCGAGCCGCGGCGCTACTACTGCCGCGAGGCCGAGTTCCGGGACGGCGCGGGGCTGTCGGCCACCTGGGAGCCGTGGCTGAAGGTCGACGCGCAGATCGAGGCCGAGCGGGTCTACCCGGTGCACGCCTTCGGCCGCATCTTCGTCTTCTGGGCCACGGCCGAGGCGGTTCCGCCGCAGCCCGGCGCCGAGACCTCGCTCACCGAGCAGCACGTCGGAGACACCCGCACGCTCAGCGCGCCGCCGCCGAAATACCGCATGCGCGTCAACTACTCCTTCCGCAACCTCAACGGCGAATGGATGACCGCCCAGGTGCTGCCCGTGGAGGACGTGCAGGACGCGCCCATCCACGACGTCAGCCTGTCCGTCCAGGCGTCCGCCACCGTGCCGGTGCCGGGCGGCGACGCGCACGACACCATCGTGATCACCTGCAGGTACACGGTGGCCACGCCGGACGGCCCGGAGAAGACGCGGTCGGCGTTCGCGCTGACTCCCGAGCTGTACGTGATCCGCGCCCAGGACGTGCCCGAGCCGGCGCGGCCGTCCCGGCTGGAGGGGATCTTCGCCGAGCACGTCGACGCGTCCAAGATCGTCCAGTTCACCATGCCGGCCGAGGCCGGCAGCGACGCGTGGGTGAGCGTCGACCACAAGGGCGGCAGCTTCCTGTGCCGGCCGGTCGCCCCGCCGCCGGGCGACGAGCAGCCACGTCCGCTGACCGGCAACCCGGACAGGCTGCCGGCGTGGTCACCCGTGCACGCCGCCGTCGAGCTGCCCGGCGGGACCCGATACTTCTTCGGCAACACCGGAGAGAACGCCTCCGGCCCCTCCTTCGTGGAGGTGCCCGCCGGGCGGGCGACCGCCATCCGCCTCGTCAAGCAGCCGACCGCCGGCCGCTGGGGACACGTCCCCACCCCCCTGTACGACGACAAGGCCCGGGTCGACGCGGCCATCGTCAGGGGCGAGATCCTCTACCTGTTCTCCGGCGCGTCCTACTACCGCTACTCCCGCGGCCTCACCGGCATGATCGACGCGGGCTATCCGAAGCGGCTCGCCGGCAACGACGAGGGTTTCCCGCAGTGGGCCGCAGTGGACGCCGCCGGCGTCGACGCGGGCGGCGCGGAGTACTACCACTCGGCCGAGCAGCGCGTGTGGCTCCGCCGGACCGGTCCTGACCAGCCTTTGGAGACCGTTCAGCCGCTGTGGGCGACCGGTGACGTCGGCGCGGTCCTCTTCCGCGACGACGCGGTCTTCGTCGTCAACGGCGAGTCCTACCGGCGCTGGGACGGCCGCAACGGGCGCTCCGTCGCGCTGCGCGGCAACACCGACGGCCTGCCGCGCTCCGGCCCCGTCAGCGCCCCCTTCCGCCACGGCGACGGCGTCTGCTTCTTCGACAACGCCACCCACACCTACTCCACCGTCACCTCCTCCGGTCCCGCCACCTACGTCCAGGGCGAGCCGTTCCCCATCAAACCCCTGGGCGTGGCCAGGACGGCCGTCACCGACGAGGGCGTCGACGCGGCCTACGTCGCCGACGGCAGCCTGTTCCTCGCCAGGAACCGCGAGTACGTCCGCTACACGCTCAAGGACGGCGTCGTGGGCCCGCTGGCCGACGCCGGCTATCCCCGGTCCATGAGCCGCCGCGTCCGGGCCGTCTTCCAGCGTTCGGGCGTGCGCTACGTGTTCGCCGGCCAGGACTACGCGGTGCTGGAGCCCGGTGCCGAACTGGCGTCCGTGACGTCGTTCTCCTCGGTCAGGAGCAACTGGGGCGGCCTGCCGGCCGGCTGGGAGCAAGGGCTGGACGGCGTGCTCGACGGCGCCGCCCTGCACCTGTTCCTCGGCTCCACGTATGTCACCTATCCCTCGGCGGCGCCGGACCAGCGGCCGTACGAGATCGGCGTGCTGCCGCACGAGGTCATCAGGCTGACGTCCAGCACGGCGTACAGACTGAACAAGGCGCTGCTGGAGGGCGGCGTGCCCGCCCTGCTCACCCCGTCCGTCCAGGAGATCGACGAACTGCCGGCCTTCAGCACGCTGGTCTCCAACAGCACCACGATCAAGGTCACCGCGGAGACCGCGGCGCAGGGCGTGCCGGCCGGCTCGCACCTGGACTTCACCAGCGGCAACGGCCTCTACTACTGGGAGGTCTTCTTCCACGCCCCCACCCTCATCGCCCAGGCGCTCAACGCCGCCCAGCGCTTCGACGACGCCCGCACCTGGTACGAGTACGTCTTCGACCCCACCCGGCCACGCTACTGGCGCTTCCTGCCGTTCCTGGCGGCCGACGTCGAGGCGCTGATCAGCCAGTGCCGCGAGGACCTGGCCGAGCTCTCCGGCCGGGGAGCCGACGTGCGCGGGCCGGGCGGCCGCCTGGAGGTGATCCTGCGCAAGGTGGCGCCGATGGCCCCCGCCTTCCAGCATCGGCGCGAGCTGACCGGCCCCGAGAAGCTCTACCTGGCCGGGTTGCCGGTCGGCGAACTGCCGCCGATCGAGGCGGCGCTCAAAGCCCTGCGGCCGCCGCCGGAGGCCGAGCCGGCGCGCGACGGCCTGCTGGAAAGCATCGCCCTGCTCGGCCGGCTGCGCCGCCAGTACGACCTCATGGGCGACCGGGCGGCGCTGCTGAAGGCGTACCTGGACGACCCCTTCGACCCGCACGCGATCGCCGCGCTGCGGCCGTCGGCCTACCGGCGCGCGGTCGTGATGGCCTACGTCGACAATCTGCTCGACTGGGGCGACCTGATGTTCCGGCAGTACACCGCCGAGAGCGTGGACGAGGCGCGGATGCTCTACCTCTTCGCCTACGACCTGCTCGGCGAGCGGCCGCCCGAGGACCTCGGACCACGGGCCCTGACACCCGCGCTCACCTACGACGAACTCCGCCGCGCCCCCCAGGACGACGGCCTGCCCGAGCTCACCGCCGGTGGCGCGATGCTCACGAAGGCGGGCGAGGTGCACGCCAGCGTCGCGGGACCGTACTTCCACGTCCCCGCCAACAGCGTGTTCCTGGACTATTGGGACCGCGTCCAGGACCGGCTGCGCAAGATCAGGAGCTCGCTCGACATCATGGGCCTCAGCCGGTCGTTGCCGCTGTTCGAACCGCCGGCCGACGTGATGGCGCTCGTGCGCGGCGCGGCGGCGGGAGCGCCGCTCGATCGGCTCACCGCCGCCGCGGCCATGCCGGTTCCGCACCACCGCTTCCCGGTCGTCTTCCGCAAGGCGCAGGAACTCGTGGACAAGCTGCGGCAGTTCGGCGGCGACCTGCTGAACGTGCTGGAGCGCCGCGACTCCGAGGAGCTGACCCTGCTCAACAACCAGCACGAGGGCACGATCCTGGCCCTCAGCCGCGCCGTGCGCGAGACGGAGGTGGACATCACCGCCGAGGGCCTGCGCGAGGCGCGCGCCGGCGAGCAGGGCGCGCTGGAACGGGTCGGCCACTACGAAGGGCTGATCGCCACCGGGCTGACACCCCTGGAGCAGGCGCAGCTCGGCATGATGTCCACGGCCGTGGTCGCGCACTTCGCCGCCTCCGCCCTGCAGATCGGCGCGGCCATCGCCTCGGGCCTGCCGGACGTCCTGCTGGGCGTGTTCATCACCGGCACCAAGCAGGGCCGCGCGCAGGTGGCCGGCGCCCTCGAACACGGTGGCGAGGCCGCCTCGACGACAGCCGAAGGGCTCAACGTCATCGGCGAGCTCCTCGGCATCCGCGCCGGCCAGGAGCGGATGGCGCAGGACTGGACCTTCCAGCTCGCCCTCGCCCGCAACGACGTGGAGCAGCTCGGCCACCAGGTGAAGGCCGCCGAGCTCCGGCTCAAGGCCGCCCAGCGTGAGCTGGAGATCCTGGACCAGCAGATCGCCAACCTGCGGGCCGTCGGCGCCTTCATGACCGGCAAGTTCACCAACGCCGAGCTGTACCAGTGGATGTCGGGGCGGCTGGCCGGGCTGTACTTCCAGACCTACTCGATGGCGTACGAGACGGCGCGCGCCGCGCAACGATCCTTCCAGTACGAGCGGGGCATCCCCGAGGGGGAGGCCGACCACATCCAGCCGCTCTATTGGGACAGCCGGCGCAACGGCCTGCTCGCCGCCGAGACTTTGGGGCTGAACCTGGAGCAACTGGGCAAGGCGTGGGCCGAGAACGACCGCCGCGGCCTGGAGATCGTCAAGAAGGTGTCGCTCCTGGCGCTGGACCCGCTGGCCGCGCTCAACCTGCGCACCACCGGCCGCTGCGAGTTCGCCCTGACCGAGGCCCTCTTCGACCGTGACTTCCCCGGCCACTACCGCCGGCGCGTCAAGACGGTGTCGCTCACCTTCACCGGCCAGGACGGACCCATCGGACTCAACGCGACGCTGACCCAGCTCAACAGCAGGACGGTGCTCGCGGCCGACCCCAAGGCCGTCAAGTACCTCCTCGACCCCAAGGGCCCGGCGCCGGCGACGGTGCGCGCCGACTGGCGCGGCGGCCAGCAGATCGCCCTGTCGGACCTGGAGGAGTTCAAGGACAACAACGGCCTCTTCGAGCTCCGCTACGACGACGACCGCTACCTGCCCTTCGAGGGCACCGGCGCGGTCTCCCGATGGCGCCTGGAACTGCCTGCCGGCGGCGCTTCGCAGCTCCTGGACGTCACCATCACCGTGAAGTACTCCGCCGAACAGGGCGGCGAACTCTTCGCCGGCGCGGTCAAGGGCATGCTCAAGCCCTATGCCGCGGCCCGCTACTACGACGTCCCCGCGGAGTTCCCCGAGCAGTGGTCCGCGTTCACCGGCGGCTCCGGCGACACGCTGACCCTGCCGTTCACCCCGGACATGTTCCCCGGCATGACCAGCCGCGCCATCACCGGCGTCTACGCCCTGTACACGCCGGCCGGCTCGGCCCGCTTCCTGCTCAACGGCGAACAACGCCTGGCCCTCACCGGCAACAAGCTGCTGCCCACCCCCGGCCTGACCGCCGGAACCTGGCGCCTGGTCCTCGAAGGCGACAAATCCACCCTCCAGGGTCTCGGCCTGATCCTGTCCTACCGCGCCCGCTAACGTCTGGCGTCACCGAAGTCTGGGCTCAAGTGTCAGGAGTCGTCCGCTGCCCCGGCGAGAATCAGAGAGAAAGGTGGGCGTCGATCTGGGCGGCGGTCACCTCCTCTCCCGCACGCCCGCTGTACTGCAGGGCACGGGCGAACGGCAGCGCGTAGATCGCGGTGAACGCCAGCGGCGCCGGGTAGGCGGTGAACGCGTTCGCCTCTCCGTTCCTGTCCTTGTACGCATACCGCTGGATGCTGAGTTTCTGCCGCCCGTCAGGGTAGGGCACACCCCGTTTGTCGGTGCGGTATCCCCAGAAGCCGAAGGCGCCGACGGTGTTGGACAGCGTGAGCTGTCTGGTCTGCTGCCTGAAACTGGCCGCGTAGTCCCGCCAGGTCAGCCTGGCCCCGGCCGCGGCCCGCGCGTCGCCCCTGACGATCTGGTCGAAGTAGCGCGAGCCGAAGGCGAACTCCAGGTTCCTGCGGCCCCACGGGGTGCCGCGCAGCCAGGTGAACGCCCGGTTCTTGCCCTGCGCCATCGCCGTCATCGCCCGCCGCATCAGCGCGGACAGCCGCCGCAGGAACGATGCGGCTTGGTCGAGCACCGCGCCGACCCTGCCCGCCGACGTGGCCGAGGCCGCGGTGATCTCGCCGGCCGCGGTCACGACCGACTGCCCGCCCGTCGCGGGGGCCAGCATGGTGGCGCTGAACCACGTTCTGGCCGCCCAGACGACCAGGTCGCTGATGACGCCTCTGACGATCCCCTCGACCGAGCCCATGATCGCACTCGACAGTTGCAACATCGCGGCGACCCGGTTGGCCAGGTCACCGGTCTCGGCGATGCCCCGGCTGAAGACCGCCAGCCGCGCCCGCGCCGCCTCGCTCGCCTCGCCCTCCCAGCCGCCGTCCCGGTAGACCGCCGCCAGCGCCCGGTCCAGGTCTTTCGCCAGGCCGCGCACGCTGGTCGCCATGCTGTCGTAGTTGTATGCGGCCTGCCCGGTCGCGATCGGGTCGCCGGTCACCCAGTCGGCCGCCCACTTCACCCAGTAAAGGGCGTTGATCAGGAATCGGCTGCCGTTGTTCACCAGATAGCCGAGCGGGTCGGCCCGGATCAGCGACGGGGCGCTGCGGGCGCTGAAGTAGGTGCCGATCACGTCCTGGGTGAACTGCGCCAGGTCTGAGCCGATGTTGAACATGTCGTCGCTGGTGATGTCACCGTACAGTCGCACGCCGTCCATGACGGTGTTGCCGAACAGGCCGAACGGGTAGGGACCCGAGGTGATCACGCCGTGGAGTATCTTGTGGTCGCGATAGAAGCGGGAGGCCGGGTTCAGCTCCCTGATGGGGTCCGGCTCGATCTCCTTGCGTTCGGCCGCCGCGGCCAGCATGGCCGCGAGCATCCCGTCTGCCGGATCGGCGGCGGCGTAGCCGGCCCCGGTCTTCGCCAGGCGCTCGCCCGCCCCCTCGAACCCGGCGCGCATGGCGCGCAGATGGCCGGAGAACTCCTCCATCAGCGACGTGCACGAATCACGGAGATGGATCTCGCCGAGCATCCCCCACGGGTGGAAACCGGAAAGTTGCCGGGTGGCCTCGGCGGTGAGTTCCTCGATCTCGCCCACCCTGCCGACCAGGGCGTTCACGCCGTTCGACGCCCTGCTCAGGTCGGCCGGTGCGACGGCGAACCCCTGGAACGCGATCGTCACGGAAGATCCTCGAACGCCTCGCCGGTCAGCGCGGCGGTGATCCCTCGCGCCCGGACCGTCACCTGGTCGGCGGCGGCGTTGGCAGCCTCCTTGATCGCCTCGGTGAGTTCCGCCGACGGCAACCGCATCGCGCGGGGGTCGAGTCTGAGGTCGCGGATCCGGAAGTCGGCCCCGACGCGCACGGTCACCAACCCCTTGGCGGCCTCGGCCCGCCCTTCGACCTCGGCCAGGTCGAGACGCGCCGACCGCACCTCCTCCTCGACCCTGGCCAGCCGGACGTCGATGTCGAGATCGTCGTTCCACCGGGGCTGTTCCACACGTTCTCCTGCCAGAACTCGACGTCATTATTTAGGTTAGGCTTGCCTAAAATTGCGTACCTGCTGACACGATGTCAAATCGGCTTCCGCGGCCGGCACCGGCAGCACGAGAGGAATGCGCAGCTCCTGGCCGTTCCAGCCCGCGTCACGGAACAGGCCAAGCGCTCCCACGCCAAGCTTCGCGGACCCGGCGAACGCGCCAACGCCCCGCTGAAGACAGGATTGCCTGCGAGGCCCCCGCCCAGGGAGCGGCCGCGCGGCTGGAAGCCACCAAGTCTTCGGCTGGCCCAACCGGGGGCCGGCTCATGCTTGCAGACCAGCCTTACTCGAGCTTGCGGGCACTCATGAATTCGAGTGGGGCGACGGCGGATCGCTGCACTTCGTGAGCCCCTCCCGCGCGCTTCAACACGGTGATCTTTCCCACGTAGTGGCCGACGCCTCCGGCTGGTAGGGATGGCGGCAATGCTTCCGCACATCGCCTCCTTGCACCAGGTCACCGGCATCCTCGCCGCTACGATCAGGGAGTTGTGCGCCTGATCGGCGTTCAGCTCTCCAACCACTTCGGCCCGGCGCACCGGGCGATCTCGTCGATGATCTCCTGTCGGCCGGCCCGGTATCCGCTGAGCCTGGTCAGCAGGACCTCGCCCCGGCCCGGGTGGTACCACGGGCTGAGATCCTCCGAGGGCTTCGCAGGGGGCAGTACGGCCGAGGGTTTCAGGTCGAGGCAGATGTAGTGGTGGAGGTTGCGCCGCCGCTCGGTGATGCGAGCGACATCGGTCCAGCGGTAGAACCATCGCTGGTCGCCCACCCGTACCTCGATCCCGGCCGCGTTCACGATGAGCAGCCGGGCCCGCCGCCGACTCATGTGCTGGCTGCCCCGTTGCACCATGATCACGAACAGCCTGAAGGAGATCAGGAAACCGGCCACTTCGACCACCAGGAGTCTGAGCTCGGCCGAGCCCAGGATCAGCGGCGTCAACAAGTTCAAGATCAGCAGCGGGAAGGCGATGGTAAGGGCCAGCGGCAGGAGTGAGAGTAGCCACCACGTCCAGCCCAGCCGTCTGGCCGGCGCGAAGGTCTGCCCCTTGCTGATCCGGCCGGCGGCAACGGCCGGGGCGGGCGAAGGGGCGGCGGGCGGGCGGGTGGCCGAGCGGGCGGCGTTCCTGGTGAAGGGGAAGCTGTGGGCGTTGTCGGTGCCGCGCTGGTTGGGGTCGGGCAGCCCCTGGGCGCGTAGCCGGTGGCGCAGGTGCCCGTACAGGACGCCCAGAGTGAGGGGGTCCGGCTCGCCCGGGAGTCCACCGCGGACCAGGTGCAGCAACTCGCCGGTGAAGGAGGTGCAGACGTCGAGTTGATCGTCGAAGCGAGCGACGTGGGCGGCCAGGTCACTGGCGGTCAGCGTGTAGACGCCCCGGACGTCGCTCTGGTCGGCGATCAGGCTCACGTGCGTGGACAGAGCCTCGCTCTGGATGACCGTTCCGGCGTAGCAGCAGTCCAAGATGGCGATCTTCACCGCGGCCGGGCTGCTCCGCAGCGCGCTGCGGACATGGGAGTACTCCAGACCCGTCAGATCGGGGTCCTCGGCGACGGTGTCGGCCAGTGCCAGGCATAACGCGCCCTCGGCGGTGAGCATGCCGTGCCCGACGAAGTAGAGCAGGAGCACCCCGGTGGTCTCCCTGGCCGACCGGCGGATCTGCTGGGCCACGAGCCGGCTGTCGCCCTGGTTGTGCAGGACGCTGACGTTCGCGGCCGGCCAGCCGCACAGGCGCGGGTCGGTCAGCACCGAGCGCAGCGCCATCACGCTGTTGGCGGCGGCGGGTAGATCGGGCAGGCCGTCGTCCTCGTGCACGGAGGTGCCGATGAGGATCGCCTGCGAGGCCCCCGCCCAGGGAGCGGCCGCGCGCGGGTCAGCCGACATCGGCCTCGGCCACCTGACTGAGAACCTCCTGGAGCAGCGGCAGCGCCTCGTCCACCCGCTTGGCCTCCACCTTCACCGTGGTCTCCCCGGTGGTGACCGTGATGGAGACATCGGAGTGCCTGTTGGTCAGCCACGTCGTCAGCGCCCTGGCCAGCACCACTCCTATGCCGCCCGATCCCACCGCGATGCTGAGCAACTCCATCGCACCGCCGAGCTCTTCGGGCCCCGGCGGACGCCTGACCGCCTCGACCCGGCCCTGCAACGGGCGCTGGCTCCGCAGCCAGGTCGTCAGTGAGATCAGCTCGCCCATGGGGTCGCCGTCGGCGGTCACCCGGATTTCGACGTGCATCATCTGTCCCTCCACGTGGGGCGAACCCTCGCTGTGGGGCCGCCGCGTACAGGATTCGAGAGCCAGCATGAGGCATCGCACGGGGAAATGTCAGGAAACGTCGCCTACCGAGGGCCTGTCTGGAGTTGTGATCGAGGTCGGAGATTGTGGGTGGCGTGGCGGTGTGCGCGGCCGACGCGGCGACGGCCATTGCTGCGGCCGACCGCTGCAGCCCGGTGGTGTGTCGGTGGCGGTCTATAGCCTGTCGCAATGATCCGTAGCGTGTTTGAGCAGCGTCCGCTTGATGCTGCCGTCGCTGACGCCGGGAGCGCGACGCTGGAGTTCGACCGGGCCAGGGCCTGGTTGTGCTCTGCGCTGGTTGGCGCCGTGGAGCCGTTGGGCGCCGAGGTGTGGGTCTTGGATACAGCCCTGAAGCAGATCGTGCTGGTCAGGCATCCGTGGCGCGGGCTGGTCCCGCCAGGTGGCAAGGTTGAGCCCGGAGAGTGTCCGCGTGATGGCGCGGCCCGGGAACTGGCCGAGGAGACTGGGCTGCGGCCACGGTTGTTGGAGCGGCCCGCCGCGGTGGCGGTGCGGTCATTCGGCCCGGGTTTGCCGGTGACGCTGTCCCTCTCCTATGCCGCGATCAGCGACCCGGAACAGCCACTGATCGCGGAGGATGGGCAGCCCGCGGCCTGGATGCGGCTGGACCAGGGCTGGGACAGCTGCTTCCCCGATGACGTGCTGCGCATCCGACAGTACGTAAAGCTTCTGAGATCGGGTGCCCCTGCTTGGTGAGTGTGGCCGCCCCTGGTTCTGTGCTGTCGTCTTGCGGATTGCGGGCCGCGCCCGGTGTTGACGCTGGTAGAACGCTGCTGTGACGCGACGCGAACTGAGCGACAGCGAGTGGGAGTTGGCCGAGCCGTTCTTGCCGGTCGGCCGCTACGGCCCCTACCCGCGTCGGCTTCGTGAGCAGTTCGAGGGTGTGATCTGGCGGTTTCGCAGCGGTGGCCAGTGGCGGGAGATGCCGGCGGAGTTCGGCGCTTGGCAGACGGTCTACGACCGCTTCGCCCAGTGGCGTGACGCGGGCGTGTTCGCCGCGCTGATGGAGGCGATGACCGCGGAGGCCGCCCGGCGCGGTCAGGCGGACTTGTCGCTGGTCAGTGTGGATTCGACGGTGGCTCGCGCGCCCCACGACGCAGCGGGGATGGTGGTCGACCCCGAGGTGTGGGCGGCGCTGGAAGAGGCCGCGGCAGAGGAAAAGGGGCACCGGAAACCGGGCAAACCGCCCCGCTGACCGCAGCATCGGCAGAGCTGGAGACGGAGCGGGCCGAACGCCGGAAGTTGCGTCGGCGCCGCCGTGCCCGGCTCAAGGCAGCGGCGCTCGGCCGACCCCAGGGCGGGCTGACCGGCAAGGTCCATCTTGCGGCGGACCGGCGCTGTCGCCCGTTGGCCTTCGCGCTCACGCCCGGGCAGGTCGCCGACAGCCCACAATCCTGGAGGAGATCAGGGTGCGCGGGCCCGTCGGTCGCCCGCGGACCAGGCCCGACGCGGTGGCCGCAGATAAGGCGTACTCGTCGCGCGGCAACCGCTCCTACCTGCGCAGACGCGGGATCAAGGCGGTGATCCCAGAGAAAGCCGACCAGGCCGCGAACCGCAAGAAGCGCGGCCGCGTCGGCGGGAGACCGGTCTCGCACGACGCCGAACAGTACAAGGAGCGCAACACGGTGGAGCGCTGCATCAACAAGATCCGGGCTTGGCGAGGCCTGGCAACCCGCTACGACAAGGCGCCCGAGAGCCTACATGGCGGGGCTGCAACTGCGCGGATCCATCAGCTGGATGCGCAGCCTCGACCCCGCCAAGTGATCACGACTCCAAACAGGCGCCTAGCCGGCTTCGAGAACGAAGAACAAGAAGCACAGGAACCTCGTGCGGGTGGGCTCGATCTCGCGGAGTTCCTCGGGGAACAGTTCGCGGGCTTCCGGCGCGAACGGCGGTTCGCTGATGACGCTGATGCGAAAGCCCGCCGCGGTGAAGGCTTCGGTCATCGCGTGCAGCGGCCGGTTCCAGAACTTCATCTGGGCGGTCTGCCCACCCATGGTCCATTCTTCGGTCCGGCTGCGGGTCTCGAAATACGTGGGCTTTTCCCCGGCCATGTGCTGAAAAAGAGCGATGGACAAAGGATGGTCGACCGAGACGAGGAGCCGGCCGCCAGGCTTCAGCACGCGTCTCAGCTCGGCCAGTGTCGGTCCCCAGTCTTCCAGGTAGTGCAGCACCAGGGACGCGGTGACGTCGTCGAACGCCTCGTCGGGGAAGGGCAGCGGGCCGGCCAGGTCAGCGACCTGCAAATCCGCGTCGGCGCCCAGCCGCAGTCGGGCCAGCTCCAGCATTCCGGCGCTCGCGTCGATGCCGGTCACGATGGCACCTCGATCGCGCAGCGCGGAGAACAGGGGACCCGAGCCGCCACCGGCGTCGAGGATGCGCCGGCCGGTCACGTCCCCGGCGAGCTCCAGCATCGCGGGCCGCTCGTAGTACGCGTTCAGGAGGCTCGTCTCGTTCTCGGCCGCGTACCCATCGGCGATCATGTCATAGGCGTTGAGTGCGGCGGGGTTCGCGGTCTCATCGTGATCTTCGGGCATGGTAGGCATGCGGGCCATTTTGGCCCAGCAGTCTCGGCGGCACAGACATACGGCAGATCTGGATCAAGAGCCTCAGACACGTGTCGGGACGCAGCGAACCTGAGAGTGGAACCCGGCTCCCACCTGCGCATTATCAAGTAGAGGATTGTCGAATGGCAGCGACCGAATGCCATCAAAGGTGATAGTTCGCCCCGAACCGGTGCGGTGCTTGGTCAGGAAGGTGGTCTCGTCCAGGTAGCGGGCGCGGTCGGCCGGCTCGCCGAGCTGGCCGCGCGCCTCCCGGATGCCGAGCTCCCGCTCCGCCGGCGGCGCGGCCGCGTCGGCCTACCGCGGTGATGGACCGATGGAGGCCGCGGCCTGTTCTACCCTCGGCAGGGTGCATGGCGGACTTGTCTAAATTTACTCCGGGATGATCTTGCTTGGCCTGGCGGGCTCGTCGACTTCCCATGGCCGGGGCCACTGGCCGGAGGGCGGCGGCGGACCGGCGATGCCGAGATCGCGGCGGGCGCTGGCATAGAAGGCGTCGCGGGCGCGGCTCATCGCGCCTATGGCGCTGACCCAACCATCCGGGTCGCTGCGCATGCCCTTGGCGTAGAGCTCAACGTTCCAGACCGCTTCGTGCCAGGTGCGGGCGGCGGCCACGGTTGCCGCGTCGCCCACCAGGAGCACCGACTCCCACTCGGCGGCCCGCTTGGTCTCAGCCTCGTCGAGCTGAGCCAGCCCCTCCTCGATGTCCATCGGGTTGCCGGTGCGGGGTAAACCGCGGGCCGCGCCGATGCGCTGGGCGAGGTGAATCTGGATTTTCAGGAGGTGAGCGTAGCGGGCGTAGCTGTGGAAGCGCTCGTTGTCCCATCGCTCGGTTCTCGCGCGGCGCCAGCGGCCGCGTTCGGTGAGGCTGGAGGCGGCGTAGGAGCCGGCCGCACCGACAACGACGCCTAGGAGAGCGGGTAGCTGGTCAACGAAGGGCATCGTTCCTCCTGTGATCATACGAGTTGTCGAAGCGGACTACCTCGACGCGGTCCGCGGGGACTACCGCCCTGAAACCGGGCCGGGCCGCCCCTCGGCATTGACCAGGCACTACGTCAAACCCGGCCCGGAGGCCATCGAGGTCCTGGCGCCCCGCCGCCGTACCCACTGATCAACTGGATGGCGGCTTGCCGGGTTCCGGGCCAGCACGGACCGCTGACAGGCGAAGACGCAAGAGGGTCTTGGCCTCGGCGGCATCGGAGCGGTTGCGTGGCCGTCTCATCGCTGAACGATCTTACTGCTCATTGGTCTTCGTGCTCATCGGCCGCCGCGGGGATGCCGGCCGCGCGAGCCCATCTGTCGATCTCGTCCAGTGCTCTCCAACCGTTCTCCTCGTGGTTGGAGACGGGCGGTGACGGCCTGAATCAGACCTCGTGGCGGAGTGGGCTGAGCCAGATCGGTATCCAGCTGAGCGCCATGATCGCTGCGCCTGTCCACATTGCCGTTCCGATGCCCCAGACTTCGCCGAGGAGGCCCGTCAGCAGGCCACCGACGCCAACCGCACCCATAAGGATCAGCCGCATGGTGGCGTTCATCCGGCCGAGCATCGGGTCGGGTGTGACCTTCTGCCTGAAGCTGACGAGCAGCACGTTGTTCACCCCTGTCCGGAAGCACAGGATGCTCCAGGCGGCCGCCGAGACCCAGACGCTCCAGCCGACGAACGGCACCAGGAGCGCGAACGGCGCAGTGGTCACGCCGACGATCCACACGGCACGCCCGCGGCCGAACCGGCGGCCGATCAGATGAGCCGTCGAGGAACCGGCCAGCACACCCAGCCCACCGATGGCAAGGTAGACCCCGAGCACCCAGGCGGGCTGCCCGAGCTCGTTGACGAGGAGCACGGGCAACAGCGTCGAGCAGAGCGGGAACGCGAGGTTCGTCATGCCGCCTTGTGCCGCGATGGCGACGAGGACCCGGTTGCCGAAGAGGAATCGCACCCCCTCGCCGATCTGCCGTCCGAGTCGCTCGCCGGGTACGGGGGCGGGCGCGGGTTCGGGCTTGCTGATCCGGCGTAGCCACACGGCCGACCACAGGTAGGTGAGCGCGTCGAGCAGGATCGCCGCCGGTGCGCCCGCGAGAGCCACCAATAGTCCGGCGGTGCTTCTGCCGCCTACGTCCATCGCCGCGCTCGTGCCGACGAGCGCCGAGTTCGCGGCGGTGAGCCGGTCGCGGCCGACCAGGTGCGGGACCGTGCTCTGCGAGGCGACGTCGAAGAAGAGCGTGCCGACTCCCGTCGCGATGGCGACGCCGTACAGCTGGGTCATCGTGAGGGCGTCCAGCCACCACGTGACCGTCACCGACACCAGAAGCGCGGCGCGAACCAGGTCCGTCGCGATCATCACCGGGCGGCGCCTGACCCGGTCCACCCATGCTCCGGCGGGCAGGCCGAGCACGAGCACGGTGATGGTGGTGAGGGCGCTGAGCAGTCCCACTTCGCCGGGCCCCGCGTTGAGGGCGGTCACCGCGAGCAGGGGCATCGCCACGTAGCCGACCTGGGTGCCGAACTGGCTGACCGCCGACGCCAGGTAGAGGTTTCTGAAGGAGGGGTCATGCAAGAGCGGGGGCTCGGCAACAGTTGTCATACCACCTAGATGCTGGAACCGTCGGTCTGGGCGCTATTGATTAAGCAGAGGACGAATCGGATGGGCCTTGAGCTGACGTTCACCGCACAGGATGCCGCCAATGTCCGTTTCGCCGTTTCTCCTCTGTGGGAGGTCGTCGCGAGTGTGCGGGTGGTGAAGAACCCGGCCGCGCACGCCGTACTCAAGCCCTGGGCCGAACGGGTGCGGCGGCCCCTCGCCGATGTCGACTGGCGGTTGCTGTCCGACCTGGTGCCGGTGCCGACGATCTCGATCGTCGGCTTCGTCTGCCCGCCGCCCTCGACCTCCGTACCCGACCTGGAGGTCGAGCTGGCCGGGATGGCGGCGATGGCGCCCCTCGTTCAGGAAGGTCTCGACGTCTGGGACGGTCCACGCACCCGAGCACTCCAAGAGCTCTACGCCGACCCCGTGGGCGGCCTCGAACGGCTGGCCGAGGAGATCCGTGGTTACTGGAAAGCGGTCATCGCGCCCTACTGGCCGCGCGTCAGGACCCTGCTCGAAGGCGATGTGCTCTACCGCGCCAGGTTGCTGGCCGAGGGCGGTCTGCGGCGCATGCTCAGCGACCTTGACGCCGCCGTGACGTGGGAGGGAGAGACGCTGCGCCTGCCGAAGACGGTCTGCGAAGGTGTGCGTCCGCTGGGTGGACTGGGACTGTTGCTCGTACCATCGGTGTTCACCTGGCCGCGTGTCTTCTCCATCACGACCCCGCCCTGGCAGCCCACGATCCGCTACCCCCCGCGCGGCGTCGCGACGCTCTGGGAGCACCGCGAGAGCGACCCGCCGCAGGCGCTGGCCGCCGTGCTCGGCCGGACCCGTGCCCGGCTGCTGGCCGCACTCGACCAGCCCGCCTCGACCAGAGAACTGGCCACCCGTCTCGACCTGTCAGAACCAGGCGCGAACCAGCACCTCACCGCTCTCCGCAAGGCCGGACTGGCCAGCGCGCACCGCACGGGGAGATACGTGCTCTATGCCCGTACGGCCATCGCCGAGACACTACTTGCCGGCGACGCAAGTCCCATGGCGAGCAGCCTACGTGCGGGGGGCACCGAACTCCTCGACCCACCCCGCCCCCACTGAGCGCGTCAGACAATGTCTGGACGCAGCGAAGATGACAGTGAGCCCCCTCGGCCTGGGCACTGTCAGTTCAACGGGTATCGAAGTACCAGCGGCTGCGTCAGCGAAATTGGCAGTATCCGGTCGAAGATCGCGTCTCCTTGCGGGAAGGCTATGACTCCGAAGTTCGTGGTTGTTCTGGCCCAGGGTTGCTGACGGAGGCTTCGGGGAGTCGGACGCCGTGTGCTTGAAGCCGGGAGAGAATCAGCTCTCGGAGTTCGCGTTCTTGGGCGGCGGCTTCGTGACGCCCGGTGCGATCGGCGGCCGCGGCCCAGCGTTCGAGGACGTCGATGGCGAGAAGCCATTGGGCGATCGTGAGTTCGGGTTTCACGATCTCGTTCGGTGGCGGCCACGAACCGGAGCCGGGAAAGCCGGGTGTCCAGTGTGCGATCTGATCCCAACCGGCCATGCGGATGCTGCGCGCAAGATCCGCTCGCTGGTGATCGCCGTTCACTGTCTCGACGCTGGCGTCATTGTCCATGGAGGCGTCGATGAGGCCCCACTGGCGGAGAGGCATCGCGATGATCAGGCCGGCACTCATGCCGGGCATGGTGCCGAGATCGTGAAGGGTGGTCAAGGCAGATCAGAAGGAGGCGCCGGGTATTGCTGTGCCCAGGATGGGGCGGCGAAGGTGTTGCGGGGTGAGCATGACGCCGGTTATCCGGCTGGCGAGCGCCAAGGCCGCCGGATGGGGTTGTCGATGCTGTCGCCGGCGGCCGGATCGATCCCCAGCTCACGGAGGTGACTGCTCTTCCTGCCCGTCCGGATGCAGAAAGCGGACCTGGACGCAGGTCACGTTAGCGTCCCATGGTCGACTTCGTCCTCACTTTCCGGGCCAAGCATCTCTGGCCGCCCCTGTTGGCCCGCTCACTGGCGGTGAGCTTGCCCATCCAGCACGGCATTCAGGGCTGCGGTGAAGACAGACGGCAGAGCCATCTGCGTCAACAGATCCGGCCGCCGCTCCCTCCATCGCATCCGCGCGGCGGCGGCCAGTGGCATCAACCGGGCCACCAGCTCCGACTCCCTTTCCGCCGCGGCCACCTCCAAGGCCACCGCCAGCAGTTCCGCAGCCACCAACGCCGTCCGCGGAGCCATCCCGAAGCGGCCCACCGGGCCCGCCCGATTCCACCGCTGTCCACCAACCTCTGCGGCCAGCGCGTCCTGACCATCCAAAGGCGCAACCAGCAGAGGGAGAACCTCCGGCACCCCCAGCCGGACCAGCATCGCCGTCGCTTTCAAGACCGCGAACCACTGACCGGCACTCACCACCTGGCCTGCGATCAGCGCAGGCCGGCGGCGTGTTGCCACCTCAAGCACGAGTTGTTGCTGATCAGCGAGTTTGTGACTCACCACGCTCGTGCTGATCTGGGGGAGCGGCTGATCGCATACGGCCCCGCTGAGGAGCGCGCCGCATCGCAACGGAGACGGCATCCGGGAGCGAGACAGACGCGCAGGCTGCCCGGCCGGACCCCGTCGCACGGCAACGCGGCATCTCGGGCAGAGATCCACCAGCAGCGTCCGATGCTTGGGACAAACCGCAGCCCAGCCCAGCTTCCACCAGGCCAGCCACACTCCGCCTGAAGCCGCGAGACACGTCGGACATACCCGGGCTGCCGAAGAGCTGCACCCACTCACGGCCCTCAGCCCGGCGGACTGACTCCTTGTCGCTCACACGGACGCCTGCCAGATCCAGGACCGAGCCGTCGAACATCTCCAGGTGCATCCCACGCACGACCTCGGAGCTCACGCCTGTAGCAGCCTCGACCGCTCTGCACGTCTCCGGCGTGGCAACGACGCCGTACGCCAGTGAACGGACGTCACCTGACTCGGGTACATCCAGCCCCAATGCTTCGACCATCGTCCACGGCGGACATCCGTTTCGCAGGGCCATCCGATCCACCCACGATGCGAACGACTCGCCGGACGCTGGCGCCACCACCAACGCCAGCCGTCGGGGCAAGACCGTCATCATTTCCCGGGCCGAACCCCCTGCCGTACGCGCGCCCACTGACAACTCCAGATGGCCTGCTGCCAGGTCCACTGACATCTCCTGTGCCGTACTGACATCTGCAAGCGCGCCAGACAGTGGTGTCTGGCCGCAGCGAAGGTGACAGTGAGCCCTGCCCTCGACCTGGGCAGTGTCAGTTCGACGGGTGTCGAAATATCGGCGCTTGCGTCATCGAAGTTGACAGTATTCGCCCGAAGATCGTTAACCTCAGCCTCGCGCAGTAACGTGCGACCCTCAGATGCCCCAGGCTGGGCATGCCGGAGCATCTCGGCGTCACTGGGCCGGCCGCCGACCTCAGGACTATCAGACAGGCTCGAGGTGATCGGCGAGGCGGCGGAGGGTGACCGCGAACCGGCCGCGGAGGCGCAGAAGAACACGCAGGCGCGAGCGCGGCGGGACCATGCGTAACCGTGCGGCCTCGGCTCGCTGTTCAGCGAGGTAGGCGCGGCCCCACTCCTCATGCATGAAATACATGGAAGACTCCTCAGGGCTCTTCGGGGAACGCGTGGTAGAAGAGGAAGATCGGGCGTGTGTCCGGCGGAGTCTCGCTTGATTCGACACGCGACTTAGTCAGTTCGCGCCACGGCTCCAACACGGCATTGAGCTGGTCGGCGAGCTGCGCGAGCTCATCCTGGGTGAGCCGTAGGTGGCGGCTGCTTCCGAAGGACGCGTCCTGCCACTCCTCGGGAAGCGTCATGTGCGTGCGTTCGAAGTCGCGCAGCCGTTCGAACTGATCGATCACCCACTGTGAATTCCACGCCTGCACCACGGCTCTGGCTTCCGGGGTTTTAAGATCCACCACTGCCAACCCGCCCAATGCTGCCCGCACCCAGCGCTCCCGGCTGTCCCGGGCGAGCTCCGGCACGTCCTCGATCAAGCCATGCTTCTGCATCTGCCGCAGGTGATAGCTCACCTGGCCGGGGTCGGCATCCATCCGCCTGGCGAGCTCGCTCACTGTGACCGGGCCGATCCGGAAGAGGAGGCTGAAGAGCTTCATCCGAAACCGGCTGGTCAAAACCTTGAGCACGTCCAGGTCATCGATCTGTTGCATGGTCACGACGGTAAGACCAGCAGCTGAGAAGGCTCAAGAGGTCTACTGGATCTTGAAACCGCGCGGTGGTGGCGTGCGGAGCTGAAGATCACCTGTTATGTCCGTACTCGCTTCAGGGACGCCCGGACAGCTGCGGTAGTTTGCCAAGGGCGGGACTGTACGGTTTTCGGCTCTGTCTCGGATTCGGTGGTGACGGATCGTGCTGTGGCGTCACGCTGAGTTGTGCTTGATGATGACGGACTCGTACGTACGGTGTTCTCGGG
>NZ_JBSFVA010000061.1:0-40246 GCF_053592075.1 Nonomuraea sp. NPDC002799 | reverse complement strand
GGCGCTCGCGCACCGGCTCATGGGCGGCTGCGCGACCGTCGGGTCCGCCACGGAGGCCGCGTTGTGCCGGCGCCTGGAAGAGGGGGCGCTGGCGGGGCTCGTCGATCCTGAGCCGCTGGAGGAGCTCGGCGCGCTTCTCCAGGCGCCGCCATCGTGGATGAACATTTCGTATCCGTGAGATAACTTCTCGGCCCCGGCAATTAACATCCGGGAAATTTGTATGCGTTAATGTCTCCCTGTCATTGATCATGTTGGTTTGTAGTATTTGGAGGGGTTTATGGCTGATTCGTCCGGTGAGCCAAGCCCGATGGCCGCTCCCAGTCCGACGGGCATCGCCACCCCGACGCCGACCGTCTCGCCGGGCCCGACGCCGACACCCACGCCTTCGCCCACGCCCACGCCCACGCCCACGCCGACGCCTTCGCCAGAGCCGACGCCCTCTCCGACGCCCTCTCCGACGCCTTCGCCTTCGCCTTCGGACAGGCCGAGTCCGAGCCCGACGTACGGCTCGACGCCCACCCCGTCCGCGACGCCGAGCCCCACCGCTTCGGACCACCCGTCTCCCACACCGGCGCCGGTCAAGCCCATCCCGGCCCAGTCGGCCGGCGGGCGCGACGGGCTGCTGATCGACTGGACGTCCATCCGCACGCTGGCCGGGCTCTACGACAAGATCGGCGACGACGTGGTGGCCAAACGGCGCACGTCCATGGCCCTGAGCGGCACCGCCGGCCTGGTCGGCGGCGACGAGGAAGGGCGCACGTTCGCCGAGTGGTACGCCGAGGGCTTCGACTCCCTGACCAAGGCCATGGACAAGCTCGCCGCGCGCAACTTCGCCTCGGCGAACAGCCTGCGCACCTTCGAGGAGATGTGGGACTACCTGGAACAGCGGATCATCAGCCAGATGCCTGACATCCCCGACATCACGGAGGCGCCGATTCCGCAGGCGCCGCCACGTACGGAAGGCGCCTGATGTTCGATCCCTTCCAGGCGCTGGCCTGGTTCGCCGGCGTGAACGTGCCCGAGGCGGACACCGCCAACCTGCGGGCTCGCGCCGTGGATCTGCGCGCGTTCGCCACGAGGATCGGCACCCTGGCCGCGGAGACAGCGGAGGGCGTCGAGGCGGCGCTCAAGGCGAACGACAGCAACGCGGTGGCGCGCTACGCGGACGTCTGGCCGAAAGAGCTCGCCCCGCGGTACGCCGCCCTCCAGGAGGAGCTGGAGGATCTGGCGGTCGGCTGCGAGGAGTACGCCGACGCGGTCGACGAGCACCGTGAGCAACTCCTGATCATCGGCACCCAGCTCGCCGCCATGGCGTTCACCCTGCTCTTCGGCTACCTCTATCCGTTCGCGGCGAGATGGGCGACGAGCTGGTTCAAGGAACTGGTGCGATGGGCCAGGTTGCGGCAGACGGCCTTCCAAAGGTTCACTCTGATGATCCTGCGGCGCCGGGTGGGCAAACTCCGGCTGGGCAGTTACCTGATCCGGGAAGGTTTCGACGCGGTGGCCGACTCCGTCGTGTGGGCCGTCGTCAAGACCGGCGTCCACATGGGGAGCTCTTGGGCCACCGGCAACCCGATCGGCGGCCCGGGCGACGTGGCGGCGTACGCGGGCCGGCATTTCCTCGGCGAGCTGGCCTACAACGGTGGCATCAAGGGCCAGCGGGACTTCGGCCGGCTCTTTCCCAAGTCGCCGATCGCCCAGACGCTGCTCGGCGGTGGCCCGTCGGGCAGGTTCTTCCGCCGGGTAGTGTCCGGCGCCACCATCTACCCCCTGGTCGCCAGCGGATCGCTGAGTACGCAAGGTGCGCTGCGCTCGGCACTCGCCCACGCGCCCAGAGCGTTCATCTTGCACCGTTGAGCAGAGGAATCACGATGACGATACCGAGCACCGGAGACCCGGAGATCGACCGCGCGCTCGCCGAGCTGGCGGCGCAGACGGCCGGCCTGGACGAGGCCCGCCGCAAGATAGAGGAGACGAAGGGGCGCGGTGAGAGTGTCCGGGGTCAGGTGGTGGTCGAAGTCGGGGCCAGCGGCTCGCTGGTCTCGCTGCACATCGACCCCCGGGCTATGCGCCTCGGCTCGCAGGCGCTCGCCGAGGCCATCACCGAGGCGTTCGGGCTGGCGGAGCAGGACGTGGCGGACAAGTCCTTCGGCCTGGCCAGGGAACTCTTCGAGCGCTGAGCGCGTATGTGCGGCCGGGCGCCTTCGGGCCAGGGTGCCGTGACAGGCGGCCGGGGTGTCCCCGTCCGTCCCCGGCCTGACGGTTACGGTTTCCCGCCATAGAGGTCGGCGGTCCGCCCCCATGGTGACCGGGAACGCGCCCGCCTACCGTGAGGCGACGTGATCCAACTCAAGAACCTGAGCAAGCGCTACGGTGACCGGCTCGCGGTCGAGGACCTGTCCCTGGAGTTGCGGCCGGGCACGGTGACCGGGTTCCTCGGGCCGAACGGGGCCGGCAAGTCCACCACGATGCGGCTGATCCTCGGGCTCGACCGGCCCACCGCGGGCACGGCGCTGATCGGCGGCGTGCCGTACCACGAGATCAGGAACCCGCTGCGCACCGTCGGCGCGCTCCTCGACGCGCGGGCGCTGCATCCGGGGCGCAGCGGACACGCGCACCTGCTGGCGCTGGCCCGCGGCAACGGCATCGCGGCGCGGCGCGTGGACGAGGTGCTGGAGACCGTCGGCATGGCGAGCGCGGCGGGCAAGCGGGCCGGGACGTTGTCACTCGGCATGAGCCAGCGCCTCGGGATCGCCGCGGCGCTGCTCGGCGAGCCCGAGGTGCTGATGTTCGACGAGCCCGTCAACGGGCTCGACCCGGACGGCGTGCGCTGGGTGCGCGGCCTCATGCGGTCGCTGGCCGGCGAGGGCCGCACGGTCTTCGTCTCCAGCCACCTGATGAGCGAGATGCAGCTCACCGCCGACCACCTCGTGGTGATCGGCAAGGGACGGCTCATCGTGGACGCGCCGCTCGCCGACGTCATCGCGGGCAGCTCCCTGACGGCCGTGCTCGTCCGCACCCCGCACGCGGGCGACCTCGCCGAACGGCTGCGCGCCGCCGGCATCGGCGTGACGCGGCTCGGCGAGAACGAGCTGGAGACCACCGGCGTCCCCATCGAGCGGGTCGGCGACCTGGCGCACGAGGCGGGCATCCGCCTGCACGAGTTGCGCACCAGGGAGGCCTCGCTGGAACAGGCCTACCAGGAGCTGACATCGGCCAGCGTGGAGTTCGGCGTGGAAAGGGCGGCGCTATGACGACGTTGTGGCAGGCGATGAGAGCCGAGTGGGTGAAGCTGTGGTCGGTCGCGGCCACGTGGTGGTGCCTGGCGGGCGCGCTGGCGCTCACCATGCTCGCCGCGGTCACGCTCGGCGGGGCGGCGGTCACGGACGCGCGGCGCGAGGGCGTCACGGGCGTGACGGTGACGGCGAGCGAGCCGGTGGTGTCGGCGACGTCGTTCACGCAGTTCGCGCTGGTGGCCCTGGCCATGCTGACGATCACCTCCGAGTACGCCTCCGGCGCCATCCGGGTCACGCTGCAGGCGACGCCCGTCCGCGGCGTGGTGCTGGCGGCCAAGGCGCTGGTGCTGGCGCCGGTGATGTTCGCGGCGGGGGTGGTGACGGGGGCCGTGGCGACGGCGGCCGTCTACCTGGTGCTCTTGGCCGACGTGTTCGGCGGCCTGGCCGTGCTGCCGGTCGGCGAGGTCGTGCGCGATCTGCTCGGCACGGGGGTGTTCTACGCGCTCGTGGCCGTCATGACGGTGGGCGTCGGGGCCGCGATGCGCTCCGCGGCCGGCACGCTGACCGTGGTGTTCATGCTGGTCATGGGCCTGCCGCTGCTGTTGCTGATGACAGGGAGCCAGGCGGCGGTGGACGCCTCGATGCGCATGCCGATGTTCGCCGGGCTCGCGTTCATGGGCAGCACGGACAACCTGACCGGGGGGCCGATCCCGTACTCCGCGGGGGAGGGGCTGCTCTGGCTGCTCGCCTGGGCGGCGGCGGGGATCGTGGCCGGCCATGCCGTGCTGCGCCGCCGCGACGCCTAGACTTCGGGCCCGTGTCAGGTATCCGGATCGCCCGCACACTGGCCGGCGTGTTCCTGGGGACGGCGCTCGGCCTCGCCGAGCTGGCCTTCCTCGTGGTGGCGGGGCCCGCGTCGCTGATCCCCGCCGCGCGGCCCGCCGCCGCGCGCGGGCTGGCGGCGCTGACCGCCCTGGAGCGCGCCAGGCTCGACCGCTGGCTCGGCCACGGCACGACGCGGCAGGACGGCGGCTACACCTTCCTGGCCGCCCGCGCCGCGCTGGGCGTCCTCGGCGGCTACGCCTGCGCGTCGGTGTTGTTCCTCAGCGTCCTGCTGCTGTTCGGTGGGTTGTGGGAGCTTCTGTGGGGCCGTTCGGAGCCGGTCCCGGTGCTCCTGCCCGGCGTCAAGCTGGTCACCAGCGGCGGCGCGCTCGGGCTGACCACCGGCGTGGCCCTGCTGGGCGCGGCGGTGCTGATGGTCCTGGTGGTCGCGTTCCTCGAACGGCGGCTGGCCGACCACTTCCTCGGCGGCGGCCAGGAGGTGATGCGCCGGCGGATCGCCGAGCTGACCGCGACCCGCTCCGGCATCGTCAGAGCCGTCGACGACGAGCGCCGCAGGATCGAACGCGACCTGCACGACGGCGTCCAGCAGCGCGGCGTCGCCCTGGCCATGCTGCTCGGCCGCGCCCGGCACAGCCGCGACCACGACGCCACCGCCGAGCTGGTCGGCCAGGCCTACGCCGAGTCCCGCCGGCTCCTCGACGAGCTGCGCAGCGTGGCCTGGCGCATCTACCCGACCGCGCTCGACGAGCTGGGCCTGCGCGCCGCCCTCGCCGGGGTCGCCGAGCGGTCGAGCGTGCCGGTCGCCGTGCACTACGGGCTGGCCGGCCGGCCCGTCTCCGAGGTCGAGACCGCCCTCTACTTCGTCGCCCGCGAGGCGATCACCAACGCGGTCAAGCACGCCGCCGCGCGTGACATCCTGGTCGTGCTGGACGAGGACGAGGGGACGGTGAGCGTGGCGATCTCAGACGACGGCGCGGGCGGCGCCGACCCGTCGGGCGGCGGCCTGTCCGGGCTGGCCAGGCGGGTCCTGGCCCTCGACGGGCGGTTCGCCGTGGACAGCCCGCCCGGCGGTCCCACCAGGATCAGCGCGACGCTGCCGAAGGCCCCGCCGTGCGCCTGATCCTCGCCGACGACTCCGTGCTGCTGCGCGAAGGGCTCACCCGGCTGCTGGACGACGCCGGCCACGAGGTCGTCGCCGCCGTCGGAGACGCGCCCGCGCTGCTCGACGCCGTCGCCCGCCACCGGCCCGACGTGGCCGTCATCGACGTGCGCATGCCGCCCGGCCACAAGGACGAGGGGCTGCGGGCCGCGCTGGAGATCCGCGAACGCCTGCCGGACGTCGGCGTGCTCGTCCTGTCGCAGTACGTCGAGCAGCACTACGCGGCCAGGCTCCTGGCCGGCTCCACCCAGGGCCTCGGCTACCTGCTGAAGGACCGCGTCTCCGAGGTCGCCGACTTCCTCGACGCGCTCGACCGCGTGGACGCGGGCGGCACCGCCCTCGACCCCGAGGTGGTGCGCCAGCTCCTGGCCCGCACCACGCACGCCGACCCGCTGAGCAGGCTGAGCGCGCGGGAGGGCCAGGTGCTGCGGCACCTCGCCCAGGGCTACGTCAACGCCGCCATCGCCGAGAGCCTGCACGTCTCGCTCAGCACCGTGGAGAAACACGTCAACGCCATCATGGACAAGCTCGACCTGCCCCGCGACCGCGACTACAGCCGCCGCGTCCTGGCCATCCTGCGCTACCTCGAAGCCTGAGAGTGCGGCCCGCGCATCGGGGAAAGGACCTGGCCATGACCATCATGCTTTCCGACGGACACCCGATGCCCCGCATCGGCCTCGGCACCTGGCCCATGGACGACCGGCAGGCCCACCAGGCGGTGCGGCTGGCCGTCTCGCTCGGCTACCGGCTGATCGACACCGCCGCCAGTTACGGCAACGAGCACGGCGTGGGCCAGGGCGTGGCGGAGGCGGACGTGGCCCGCGAGGAGCTGTTCGTCACCACCAAGCTGCGCGGCTCGCAGCACGGCTACGACGCCGCCCTGCGCGGGTTCGAGGAGAGCCGGGCCCGGCTCGGTCTCGACTACGTCGACCTCTACCTGATCCACTGGCCGCTGCCGGACCACGGCCTCTACGTCGACACCTGGAAGGCGTTCGTGCATTTGCGCGAGCAGGGCCTGGTCCGCTCGATCGGCGTCTCCAACTTCACGCCCGAGCAGATCGAGCGCCTGGAGCGGGCGACGGGCTGCCGGCCGGCCGTCAACCAGATCGAGCTGCACCCCTTCTTCGCCCAGCGCGACCTGCGTGCCTGGCACGCCGAGCACGACATCGCGACCGAGTCGTGGAGCCCGCTCGGCGCGGGCGGCAAGCTGCTCGACGAGCCCGTCATCGCCGAGCTGGCCGCCGCCCACGGGCGCACCCCCGCCCAGATCGTGCTCCGCTGGCACCTGCAGATCGGCGCGGTGCCGATCCCCAAGTCCGCCCATCCCGAGCGTATGCGGCGCAACCTCGAGGTGCTCGACTTCAGCCTCTCCGACGAGGAGATGGCCAGGATCGACGCGCTCGACAGCGGCGGCCGCATGGGCGGCGACCCCGACACACACGTGGAGCTCTGACAGCAGCGGCCCGGAGCCCGGTCGCGGGCCGTTCGGGACGGCTCGCCCCCGCCCGGCCTCCCGTCACCGGCACGCCGTCCGTTCGCGTCCGGCTCGTCCGCGTCCCGTCACCGGCGCGTCGGCCGTTCGCGCGTCCGCCTCCCGTCATCGCCCCGCCGGTTGCTCGCGTCCGGCCAGGAGGACCGCCAGCGTGGCCGGGAGCAGCCAGGCCGTCGTCGCGGCGATCAGCCAGGGCCAGCCCGCGTGGCCGTACACGATGCTGCCCGCCGTGCCGCCCGCGCCGCTGCCCAGGTAGTAGCAGAGCGTGTAGAGGCCGGCGGCCCGGCCACGGGCGTGCGGCGGCGCCGCCGCCGTGACCCAGGCGTTGGCGATGGCGTGCGCGGCGAAGAACCCGGCGGTCAGCACGGCGAAGCCGAGCGCGATGACCGCGAGCGAGCCGTGGAGGGTGAGCACGGACCCCGCCACCGTGACGATCAGCGCCGTGACCAGCGCGGTCGTCCGGCCCAGGCGGGCGGCCAGGCGGCCGGCGGCGGCCGAGGAGGCGGTGCCCATGGCGTAGGCGAGGAAGACCAGGGAGGCGGCGGCGGGGCTGAGGGAGATCGGCGGCGCGGCCAGCCGGAAGCCGGCGGCGTTGTAGAGGGCCACGAACGACCCCATGGCCAGCGCCCCCACGGCCAGCGGCGCGAGCAGGGTGGCGCCGACCCGCGCGCGCGGCGCCGGGGAGCCCGATCCGGAAGGGTCGTGGCCGGGCGCGCCGGCGGCGATCTCGCGCCACCCATGCGGTCGCCCCTCCCCGCGCGGCAGGGTCAGTGCCGTGAACAGCGCGCACACCAGCGACACCCCGGCCACCACCGTCAGCGACCCGTGCCACCCCAGCGGCTCGGCGGCGAACCCCGCGCCGAGCCGGCCCAGCATCCCGCCGACCGAGTTCCCCGCGATCATCGCCCCGACCGCGCCGGCCAGCCGCGCCGTGCCGAGCTGATCGGCCAGGTACGCCGCCGCGACCCCCGCGAACCCGGCGATCGCCGCCCCTTGCACGCCCCGCATCACGAGCAGCACCGGAAAGGTCGGCGCCAGCGGCAGCAGCAGCCCGATCACCGCCGAGGCCAGGACGGACCAGAGGATCATCCGCCGCCGCCCCACCAGCCCGGCGACCCAGGCCAGTGGCAGCACGGCCACCGCCAGCGACACCGTCGCCACGCTGACCGCCAGCGACGCGGTACCCGGATCCAGCCGGAACGCGGCGGCGAGCTGCGGGAGTACGGGCTGCGGCGCGTACAGCAGCGCGAACGACGACAGCCCCGCCGCCGCCACGGCCACGCTGACCCGCCGAGTGTCGACCGGAGGAGCCTCGGTTACCACCACCCGCGCAACGGTAAGCAAGGCTAATAAATACGTCTAATGCAGAAATAAGTGATAATCAATACTGTGACGCATGAATCCGATCGCGACCCCGGCCCCAGGCTCGGTCCCGACGAGCGTCCGGGCCGCGTTTCCGACGAGCACCCGGGGCTCGCGCCCGACGAGCATCCCGGGCGTGTTTCGGACGAGCATCTGGCCGCCCGGCTGGCTCCCGCGCTGGCGCTGCTGGCCGCCGTGGGCGAGACCGGCCACGTGACCCGCGCCGCCGAACTGCTCGGCATCCCCCAGCCCACCGCCAGCCGCCGCCTCGCCGCCCTCGCGGACGTGGTCGGCACCCCGCTCGTCCTGCCGTCCGGCCGCGGCATCCGCCTGACCCGGGCGGGCCGCACCCTGGCCGCCGCCGCCGGCCGCGCGCTCGGCACCGTGTCCGCCGCCGCCCGGGAGGTACGCGAGGAGATCGACCCGGGCAGCGGCCGCGTCGTGCTCGGTTTCCTGCACCTGCTCGGCCGGACGCTCGTCCCGTCGCTCATCCGCGGCTTCCGCGAGCGTCATCCCGGGATCCGCTTCAGCCTGGCGCAGGGCTCGCGGCAGGACATGCTGCGCGCGCTCCGCGAGGGCGAGATCGACCTGGTGTTCGCCGCGCCGATGCCGCTGGACGACCCCGAGCTGGTCAGCCGGCCGCTCGCCGACCAGGAGCTGGTCCTGTCCGTGCCGCCGTCCCACCGCTTCGCCACCCGCGCCCGGGTGCGGGCGGCCGAGCTGGCGGGGGAGGAGCTCGTGACGCTGGAGCACGGGTACGGCCTGCGCCAGATCACCGACGACCTGTGCGCGGCGGCGGGATTCGAGCCCCGGATCGCCTTCGAGGGACAGGAGTCCGAGACCGTGCGCGGCCTGGTGGGGGCGGGCCTGGGGGTGGCCATCCTGCCCCGCTCGCGCTCCACCTCGGGGGTCGTGGAGATCCCGCTGTCGCCGCCGGTGTTCAGGACCATCGGGGTGAGCTGGCCGGCCGGGGAGCGGCTGACGCCGGCGGTGCGGGCCTTCCTCGATCATGTGTGCTCCGGGGAGACGTCCCTGGGGCCGGGGTTCCGTCCGGCGGGCCCGGAGATTACGCCAGACTTGAGGACGTGACACACGACGGGAACGCGGGCGTGGCAGGCTCGCTGGCGAGGGTGCTCGCCGACGTGGCGGCCGAGCGGGCGGCCCAGGACGCGATGTGGGGCATGCAGGTGCTGCCCGACGGGACCGGGGGCGCGGGCTCCGTGGCCGAGTCCGACCTGGCCAGGCGCGAGACGGAGACGGCGGCGGCGGGCGGGGGGCTGACGTGGCGGCACATCCTCGCGGAGGAGGTGCTGGAGGCGTTCGCCGAGACGGACGCGGAGCGGTTGCGGGCCGAGCTGGTGCAGGTCGCCGCCGTCGCCGTCAAATGGGCCCAGGCCCTGGACCGCCGCTGACCCGCCCCGCGCGGATGGTCTACAGATCATTGATGGCCCGCTAAGGCCCGGTAAACAGTCGTGGGCATGCTCGACGGCCGGTTCGCGTTCCTGGCCAACGTCAACCCGCACCTGCACCGACTGGCCCGGCGTGCCCGGCATCGCGCGCAACGCCCGCGCCGTGGCCGCGCGCTCGGGCTCGGCGAGGACACGCTCGACCTGGTCCTCGGCGGCAACGCGCAGCGCCTCCACGCCAAAAGCACTACATCTCCTTGACGTATCGGAAGCTGACTGTTGCACTTGAAGGCGTGCCGACAGGGAGGCCGCCGTGTCCATCGACTACTCCGAGCGCATCCCCAACAACGTCGACCTCGCTGAGGACCGCAGGTTGCGGCGGGCGCTCGAATCGTGGCAGCCGCGCTTCCTGCAGTGGTGGTCGGAGATGGGGCCCGCGCTCCCGACCCAGGACGTCTACCTGCGCACGGCCGTCGCGGTCGGCCGCGCGGGATGGGCGCACTTCGACCACGTGGCGCTGCCGGACTACCGGTGGGGCATCTTCCTCGCCGAGCGGGACGCCGACCGGCGCATCGCGTTCGGCCAGAACAAGGGCCGGCCGGTCTGGCAGCAGGTGCCCGGCGAGCACCGGGCGGACCTGCAACGGCTCATCGTCATCCAGGGCGACACCGAGCCGGCCAGCGTCGAGCAGCAGCGCCGGCTCGGCCTGACCGCCCCGTCGCTCTACGATCTGCGCAACCTCTTCCAGGTGAACGTGGAGGAAGGGCGGCACCTGTGGGCGATGGTCTACCTGCTGCACGCCTACTTCGGCCGCTCCGGCCGGGACGAGGCCGACGCCCTCCTGCTGCGCAACTCCGGCAGTGCGGACTCGCCGCGCATCCTGGGCGCCTTCAACGAGGAGACGCCGGACTGGTTGTCGTTCTACATGTTCACCTACTTCACCGACCGCGACGGCAAGTATCAGCTCGGCACGCTGAAGGAGTCGGCGTTCGACCCGCTGAGCCGTACGTGCGAGTTCATGCTCAAGGAGGAGGCCCACCACATGTTCGTGGGCACCACGGGCGTGGACCGGGTGGTGGAGCGGGCGGCGCAGCTCATGCGCGAGCACGACACCGGCGACGTCGGTGACTTCGGCGGCATCCCGCTCGACGTGCTCCAGAAGTACATCAACTTCCACTACAGCGTCAGCCTCGACCTCTTTGGCGGCGAGACGTCGACCAACGTGGCCAACTACTTCACCGCCGGGCTCAAGGGACGCTGGCAGGAGGAGCGGCGCACGGACGACCACCAGCTCATCGAGGCGTTCTCCGTGGTGCCGAGGGTCGAGGACGGGCGGCTGGCCGACGCGCGGCTGCCCGCGCTCACGGCGCTCAACGCCGACCTGCGCGGCCAGTACGCCGCCGACTGCGCCACCGGCGTGACCCGGTGGAACCGCATCCTCACCGACCGCGGCGTGGACCCGGTGCTCTACCTGCCGCACATCGGCTTCAACCGGCAGGTCGGCGTCTTCGCCGGGCAGCACGTCTCCCCGGACGGGCGCCTCATCGACGAGGCGGGCTGGGCCGCCTCGCGAGCCCGGTGGCTGCCGACGGCGGAGGACAAGGCCCACGTCCAGGCGCTGATGCGGCCCGTCTACGAGCCGGGGAAGATCGCCGCCTGGGTGGCCCCGCCGCGCAACGGCATCAACGGCCGGCCGTTCGACTACGAGTACGTGCACCTCTGACGCGAGACCTCAATGCTACAAGTCATTGACGGTGCATGAGATGCGTGTAGAAGATTTGGCAACGTGTATCCCGCCCGCGGATGGGGACGCCCATGACCTCCGAGTCGTTCAACGCCAGCGCCTTTCTCGTGGACCGCCAGATCGAAGCCGGCCTGGGCGACCGGATCGCGGTCACCGGCCCGGCGGGCACCCTGACCTACGCCCGGCTCGCCGCGCACGCCGCCGAGCTGGCCGCAGGACTGCGGACCATGGGCGTCCGGCCGGAGGAGCGGGTCGTGCTCGTCATGTCCGACCGCCCCGAGACGCTCATCACCATCCTGGCCGTCATGCGCATGGGAGCCGTGGCCGTGCCGGTCTCCACCATGTACAACGCCCCTGAGCTGGGCGAGCTGATCCGGGACGCGCGAGCCCGGGTCGTCGTGTGCACCCCCGAGTTCGAGGCGACCGTGCACGAGGCGTTGCGCGGCGCGCCCGAGGTGGTGGTGGTCGTGCGCACCGACGAGGCCGAGCGGCCGGCGGGCGAGGCGTCCGGCGATCCCGCCGCCACGGCGGAGGAAGAGGTGCCGGTCTGCCTGTGGGCCGATGTGCTGAAGTCGGGCCGGAGCGGGAGCCGCCCGTACGAGAGCTGGCGCGACTCGCCCGCCCTGTGGCTCTACACCTCCGGCACCACCGGCGCCCCCAAAGCGGCCATGCACCGCCACGGCGCCGTCCGGGACGTCTGCGACGGCTACGGCCGCCAGGTCCTCGGCATCCGGCCCGACGACCGGTGCTTCTCCGTCGCCCGGCTGTTCTTCGCCTACGGCATCGGCAACTCCCTGTTCTTCCCCCTGGCCGCCGGGGCCACCACGATCCTGGACCCCGCCCGCCCCACGCCCGCCGGCGTGATCGCCCGGGTGCGCCAGGAGCGGCCGACGCTGTTCTTCGCCGGGCCGACCTTCTTCGCGGCGCTGCTCGCCTCCGACGCCCCCGATGACACGTTCGCGTCCGTACGGATCGCCGTCTCGGCGGGCGAGGCGCTGCCTGCTGAGATCTACCGCCGCTTCACCGGCCGCTTCGGCGTGGACGTCATCGACGGCCTCGGCTCGACCGAGGCCCTGCACATCTTCATCTCCAACCACCCGGGCCGGGTCCGGCCGGGCACCTCCGGCACCGTCGTGCCCGGCTACGAGGCCAAGCTCCTCGACGACGCCGGCGTCCCCGTCAAGGACGGCGAGCCCGGACACCTGTACGTTCGCGGCGACTCGCTCGCCACCGGCTACTGGTGCCGGACGGCCGCCACCCGCCAGGTGTTCCAGGGCGAATGGTTGCGCACCGGGGACACCTACGTCCGCGAGGAGGACGGCTTCCACCGCTGTCTCGGCCGCTCCAACGACATGATCAAGGCCGGCGGCATCTGGGTGTCGCCGATGGAGGTCGAGGCCAGGCTGCTGCAGCACGAGTCGGTGGGCGAGTGCGCGGTGGTGGCCTACGTCGACGCCGAGGGGCTGGAGAAGCCGGTGGCGTGCGTGGTGCCGGCCCAGGGGAGCGAGGTGGACGCCGGCGAGCTGATCGGGTTCTGCCGCGACGGGCTGGCCTCCTTCAAGCGTCCGCGCGAGGTGCTGGTGCTGGACGAGCTGCCGAAGACGGCGACGGGCAAGGTCCAGCGCGGCGTGGTCCGCCAGATCGCCGCCGACACGCTCGGCAAGAGCCGCTGACGACGCCCGCTGATGGCGACCGGCCGTGCCCGGCGGGGCGATTGTGCCCGGTCGGCGGAGAGGCGTGGGCCTGGCCGTCAGTCCGGCTTCGTGCCGTACACCGTGATGGCGAACGGCCGCCGCGTGGCCATGTGGATCTCCTCGCTGAGCCGCGATAACGACGCGTGCGCGTCGAGATAGTGATGCAGCCGGTCCGCCTCCGGCCATGGATGCACGGCCACCAGCACCCCGTCCGGCACCAGCAGCTCGCTCAGCCGCGCCGCCGCCCGCCGCAGCCGCGTGTGGCGGCCCAGGTAGTAGAGGGTCTCGGAGCAGAACACCAGGTCGAAGCGCTGCTCGGCCCGGTGGGTGAGGATGTCGGCCCGGACGAACCGCACCCGCCCGTTCTCCGGCGCCCGCGACCGCGCCCTGGCCAGCGCCCGCTCCGAGACGTCCACGCCGGTGATCTCGGCCTCCGGGTAGGTCGAGGCGAGGGCGTGCGTGAACACGCCCTCGCTGCAGCCGACGTCGATGATCCGCCGATAGGGCCGCGCGGGCAGGTGCCGCAGCGTGGACAGGTACTTCTCCTGCTCGTAGCTGTCGGTGGACAACTGCCACGGGTCGGGGCTGCGGTGCCGCCAGTCGAAGTAGCGGCGCAGGATCAGGCCCTGCCCCGCCGGGGACAGCAGGGACAACGTGCGGAAGAACGTGCGATGCAGGATCTCGGCGTAGCCAGGCATGCGGCCTCTCTCAGGGGAGACGGGCGGTGTCCCGGGGCTGGCGGTGAAGTCGTCGCCGAAAGTGAATGCCCGTTAATGACCGCGATAACGCCTGGTGGGGAGCCGCTCAGAACGAGTCGCGCAGCTCCCGCTTGAGCACCTTGCCCGAGGCGTTCTTCGGCAGGGCGCTCACGAACTCCACCCGCTTGGGCGTCTTGAACGCGGCCAGCCGCGCCCGCAGGAACGCGATCAGCTCGCCGGCGGTCGCCCCGGCGCCCTCGCGCAGCACCACGGCCGCCGTCACCGCCTCGACCCACTTGTCGTCCGGCAGCCCGAACACGGCCGCCTCCGCCACCGCCGGATGCTGGTAAAGGGCCTCCTCGACCTCGCGGCTTGCCACGTTCTCGCCACCGGACTTGATCATGTCCTTCTTCCTGTCCACGATCGACAGGTAACCCTCGGCGTCCATGACGCCGAGGTCGCCGCTGTGGAACCAGCCGCCGCGGAACGCCTCGGCCGTCTTGTCCGGGTCGTTCCAGTAGCCGAGCATGGCGTGCGGGCCGCGGTGCACGATCTCGCCGATCACGCCGGGCGGCACCGGCCGGTCCTCGTCGTCGACGATCCGGGTCTCGACGTTCAGCGCGGGACGGCCCGCGGACCCGAGCCGGGTGAGCTGCTCGTCCGGGCCGAGGATCGTGGCGACGGGCGCCATCTCCGTCTGGCCGTAGAAGTTGAACAGCCGCACCTCCGGCAGCCGGGCGGCGATCTCCTTCAGCACCTCCACGGGCATGATCGAGGCGCCGTAGTAGCCCTTGCACAGCGACGACAGGTCGCGGCGGTCGAAGTCGGGGTGGCGCAGCAGCGAGATCCACACGGTGGGCGGGCAGAAGAGCTTGGTGGCGCGCTCGCCCTCGATCGTGGCCAGGATCGCCGCCGGGCTGGCGCCGGGCAGGACGATGTTGGTGGCTCCCAGATAGACGCCGGGCGTCAGGAAGCAGTGCAGTTGCGCGCAGTGATAGAGGGGTAGGGCGTGCACCTCCACGTCGTCGTGGCTCATCTCGCCGTCGATCACGCACGTCACGTACTGCGCGATCAGGCCGCGGCTCGACAGGGTGGCGCCCTTGGGCCTGGACTCGGTGCCGCTGGTGTACATGAGCTGGATCGGGTCGTCGTCGCCGATCTCCGCCTGCGGCTCCGACGCGTCCCCGAAGGCCGCCCATCCGGCGAACGGCTCCCATCCGTCCGCCGCGCCGATCACGCCGCGTACGCCCACCCGCTCGGTGAGCGCCGCCGCGGCCACCGGCACCAGGGCCTCCTCCACCAGGATCCCGGTCGCCCCCGAGTGGTCCAGGATGTAGCCGACCTCCGCGGGGCCCAGCATGAAGTTGATCGGCACGGAGATCGCCCCCAGCCGCGCCAGCGCGAAGTACGTCACCACGAACGCGTGGTTGTTATGACTCAGCAGCGCGAACCGGTCACCCTTGCCCACGCCCCGCGCGGCCAGCGCGTTGGCCGTGCGGTTCACCGCCTGGTCGAGATCGGCGTAACTCTGCCGCAGGTCGCCGAAGACGATCGCGGTCTTGGCGGGGTGGCGGGCGGCCGTGCGCCGCAGCAGGTCACCGAGGGCATGCTGGCGAGTCATGGGGGAGACACCCTTCGCAGAACGATGTTCGGGTGATCCTAACCCGTGAACGCCGCCGCGAGCCTCCAGTAGGAGTCGAGCCGCCGGTCCAGGTCATAGGTGTTCATGGTGACCAGCACCTCGTCGGCCCCGCTCGCCGCCACCAGCGAGCCCAGCGCGACCGCGACCTCCCGGTCCGTCCCGGAGATCTGCCCCTTGAGCGACTCCTCCAGGTAAGCCCGCTCCCGCGCGCCCAGCTCCATCCCCGCGATCTCCTCAGCGGGTTCGAGCGGCCCGAACACCCCCGTCGTCCGCGAGCGCGCGGTGGCCCACGCCTCCGGCAGTTGCAGCAGCGCCGCCTCCTCCCGGGTCGCGCCGACCGCCACGTTCGCCGCGACCATCACGTACGGCCGCGCCGCCCAAGCCGAAGGACGGAACCCGGCCCGATACCGGGCGGCGGCGTCGACCGTCCGCGCTCCGTTCCCGATCACCAGCGGCAGCCCGTGCGCCGCCGCGATCTCCGCGCCCGCCCCCATGGCCAGCACGAACACCTGCGGCCACAACCCCTCGGCGGGCAGGGCGTGCACCCCCGGATGCGCGTCCTGCCCGCCGGTGAAGTAGCCGAGCAACTCGTCGAGCCGGTCGCCGAAGGCGTCCGCGTCGTCCTTGCCATGCCCGAGCGCGCTGCGGATGCCGCCCGTGAAACCCACAGAACGCCCAAGACCCATGTCGACCCGGCCCGGATGCAGCGACTCCAGCACGCCGAACTGCTCGGCCACCACGAGCGGCCGGTGATTGGGCAGCATCACGCCGCCGGTGCCCACCCGGATCCGCTCGGTCGCGGCGGCCACGGCCGCCGCCAGCACCGTCGGCGCCGACCCCGCGACGCCGGGCACGCTGTGGTGCTCCGACACCCAGAACCGGTGGTATCCCAGCTCCTCCGCCTGCCGGGCGAAGCGCACGGTCTCCCGCAGCGCCGCGGCCGGCCCGGAGCCCCGGCGGACGAGTGATCGGTCAAGAACGGAAAGTCTGGTCACATACGGGTGCAACACCGGCGAGGCCCGGATCAATCCATCCGGCCTGGTCGCAGCCCCATGATCTACCTGGTGTACACACCCAGCGACCAGCGAACCGGCCGGTTGCCGGACTCACCCCACAGTCCGATCCGCCCGGAGACCGTCACCCGCTTGCCCTTGGGGACCGAGAAGGTGATCATCCCCTTCGGATACGGGCCTCCCTCCCAGACCACGCAGCTTCCGGTCGAGTTCTGGTGCTTGCCGCCGATCTCATACGTGAACCACAACCGCGCGGCCAGGTCGCCGGTGCAGAGCTGCTCAAAGCCGATCTTCCCGCCAGGGCTCGTGACGGAGAGGCTGAAGGAGGAGTCGTCGTCCCACACACCTGAGGTGGATCCGGCCAGCTTCATGTCGCCCAGCCGTTCGCGGAAGTCCTTGACCGGCTGGGGGACCACCTGCTGGGCGGGCGGGGCCCACTCGTAGACGGCCAGGCTCCAGTCGGCCCGCCGGGCCCGGGACGGCAGGCACGACCCACTCTTCTTGTCCATCAGGCATCCCCCGGTCGTCGCGTCGAACCCGACGGTGACCTCCGTGGCGTTCCCGGACACGATCAGCGGCCGCAACTCCATGTCCTGCCTGAGGCAGGGCATGAACCCTGGACCGTCGGTCTCCTTGCCGTCCACGGTGACCGACGGCCTGTCGCCGCCCTTGTCACTGTGGCACCGCGCGGCCACGTCCAGGGGTCTGCCGGTGACCGGGATCTTGATGGAGGTCTTCTGCGCGCCGTCCGCCTTGAGCGTCGCGGTGGCGATGCGCCGGTACGCGGTGCCGTCGGCGGAGGTGAACCGCTCGGGCAGGCCGGCCACCGGCTGGGCGGCCACCGTCGTCGTCTTGCGCGGCGCCGGCCCGTCCGTGACGGTGAGCAGGGCGACGCCGGTCATCACGACCGCCGCCGCCGTGACGGCCGCCGTCACGCTCCTGCGCCGGCGGACCCCGCGCACGCGGGCGCGGACCTCTTCGTGGCGGTACGGGTTCGCGGGCGACGGGGCCTCGGCCCGCTCCCGCAGGACCTCACGCAGATCTTGCACGCTCATCAGCGCAGCTCCTTCACGATCGACTCGTCCACTCGCAGCTTGGCCAGGGCCTTGGCGGTCTGGCTCTTGACCGTGCCCTCCTGGCAGCCGAGGATCGCCGCCACCTCCGTCACCGGCAGGTCCTCGTAGAACCGCAACACGACCACCGCCCGCTGCCTGGCGGGCAGCCGGCCCACCGCGAGCCACAACTCCTCGCGCTCGCCGCCCGCCGTGTCCGGGGCCGGCTCGTCGGGCAGGGCGTCGCTGGGCAGCTCCCGCCGCCAGCGCCGCCGCCACCAGGACGTGTACGTGGTCACGAGCACCCTGCGCACGTACGCCTCGGGCTCCTCGATGCCCGGCCAGGCGAACCACGCCTTGGCCAGCGACTCCTGCAACAGGTCCTCCGCCGTGGCCCAGTCGCGGGTCAGCAGGTACGCGGTGCGTAACAGCCGATCCGACCTCGCGACCACGAACGCCTGGAAATTCGCCCTGTCCGCCAACGTGCCGCGCCTTTCGTCGATGCCTTCTCGACGGTAGTGACGCATCGAGCGCGACCCGAGGTTGCCCACCCGGCCCGCTCCGGCCCGCCCTGGCCTCGGGCGGTGCCTGTCAGGGAGCGTTCCCCGCCGGTCAGGCGCCGGTTTCGGGACCGTTCCCGCCGGTCAGGCGCCGACGGCGCGTGTCACCGTGAACGGCACCAGCTCGCCCAGCCCGCGCACCGACAGCCGGTCGACCGCGCGCAACCCGAAGGCCCGGTCGCCCTCCAGCTCCTCCGCCATCTGCGGATCGACCAGGATCGTCCCGGGCAGCGACAGCGCGGTGAGCCTGCTGGCCAGGTTGACCGTGGTGCCGAACACGTCGCCCATGCGCCACATCACCGGCCCCGAGGCCAGGCCCACCCGCAGCTCCGGCATGTCCTTGGTGCGCGCGTGCGTCTCCACCAGCCGCAGCGCGATCTCCGCGGCCAGATGGGCCTTGTCGGCCGCGAACAACACCGAGTCGCCCAGCGTCTTGACCACCCGCCCGCCGGCGGAGGTGACGATGTCGGCCGAGCGCCCCTCGAAACGGTCGATCAGCCGGGCCAGCTCACCGGGCGTGATCTGGCGGCTCAGCCGGGTGAAGGCGACCAGGTCGGCGAACCCGACCGCCAGGCGCACGGCGCTCATGTCCTGGGCGGCCATGCGGCCCGCGGCGGCGGCGAGCTGGCGCTGCCAGGCGTAGACCAGCAGCCGCTCCAGGTCGGGCACCACCTGCTCGGCCCGCCTGCGCCACGCGCGGGGCCGGTCGGCGAGCGGCACGCCCGCCTGGTCGAGCGACTCCACGCCCAGCTCGGCCTGCGAATCGGCCAGCCTGGTCGTGGCCCGGCCGATCGAGCGGGCCATCAGCAGCATGTGCTCCTCGTCGTAGGCGCCGGACCCGACCATGCGCAACATCGTCTTGAGCGCCTCGACGTCGGACTCGGTGAACTCGACCGCGTCGTCGGCCACGTTCGCGAAGCCCAGCGCGCGCCACAGGCGCCGCGCGCGATAGACCGGCACCCCTGCCATGTCGGCGACCTGGTGACTGGTGTAGCGGCGCGGCTCGCGCATGAACGCCTCGGCCGGCAAGTCCTCATTCTCTTGCGCCACGGGGGCAACATAACACTCTGTGGGCCAGGTCACTCATTCGAGCAGGGCGCGCAGCGCGGCCCGCTCACCGGCCGGAACGTGGCCGGCGTAGTAGGCGTACATCGTCGCGCGCGTCAGCCTGGCGGCGAGCGGGCCGTCGCCCGCGTGGACCGCGGCGATGACCTCCTCGTGGTGCCGGATGCTCTCCCGCATCACCGCCTCCCCGTCGGGCGCAGCGGCGATCTTGCCCGAGATCAGCTCCAGCACGATCGAGCGGACCACGTCCGTGCAGATCTGGATCAGCTTGTTGCCGCTGGCCCGCGCGACCGCGTCGTGGAAGGCCACGTCGGCCGCGCCGAAGCCGGCGCCGTCCGCGGCGAGGGCCGCGCGCATGAGGCCCACGGCCGCGACCATCTCGCCGAGCTGCTCCTCGGTGCGCAGCCGGGCGGCCAGCAGGATGGCCGAGGAGTCGAGCACCATCCTGAACTGCACCAGCTCGGCCAGCGACAACTCCGCCACTCTGGCCAGCGTGGTCATCGACTTGTGTAAGGCGGCGGGCGTGAACGGCAGCACCTCCGCGCCGTTCGGATCGCCGGGCCGCGAGCGCACCAGGCCGCGCGCCTGCAGCACCCGCAGGGCCTCGCGCACGGTCGACCGGCTGACCGAGAACTGCACCATGAGCTCGCGCTCGCTGGCCAGCCGCCCTCCCGGGCAGAGAGCACCGCTCTCGATGGCCTCCTCGACCTGCTCCACGATCCGCTCGTAAGCGCGCACGGTACGAACCGGCTCGAAGCGCGGACCACCCATGCAAGCCCCCCTTGACCCGAGCCGCCGACGGCTGGCAATGTGCGTAGCCTACTGGTCAGACCAGTACACTAGCCAGGAGGCTGTAACACATGAGGCGAATCGGGATCTGGATCGCCGCCGGCGGTCTCCTGCTGAGCACCGCAGCCTGTGGCGGTGACTCCGGCGGGGGTGCCGGCACCTCCTCCACCCCCAAGAGCCAGTCGTTGTCCGTCGGATTCGTGGCCGAGCCCGCCAATCTCGACTTCACCTCCACCGAGGGCGCCGCCATCCCGCAGGCGCTGCTGGTCAACGTCTACGAGGGCCTGGTCAAGCTCGGCCAGGACGGCACGATCGTGCCGCTGCTGGCCGAGAAATGGGACGTCTCCGCCGACCGCAAGACCTACACGTTCACGCTGCGCAAAAATGTGAAGTTCACCAATGGCGCGCCGTTCACCGCCGACGACGTGGTGTTCTCCCTCGGCCGGGTGAAGACGGACTGGAAGCTCAAGATCAAGTCGCAGCTCGACGTCGTCGACAAGGTCGAGAAGACCGGCGACGACACGGCCGTCGTCACGCTGAAGCGGCCGAGCAACGGCTTCCTCTACTCCCTGACCACCAGGCTCGGCGCCATGTTCAGCCGCACCGGCGTCTCCGACCTGGCCGGCAAGCCCGTCGGCACCGGCCCGTACGTGCTCGGCTCCTGGCGGCGCGGCGACTCCATCCAGCTCGGCGCCAACACTTCTTACTGGGGCGCGAAGCCGTCGCTGCCGGCCGTCACGCTGAAGTACTTCAAGGACGCCACCGCGATGAACAACGCGCTGCTGACCGGCGGCATCGACGTCATCTCCAGCGTGCAGGCGCCCGAGTCGCTGCAGCAGTTCGCCGACCCGGGCCGGTTCCAGACGGTCGAGGGCACCACGAACGGCGAGGTCGTGTTGTCGATGAACAACAGCCGCCCGCCGTTCGACGACGTCAAGGCGCGGCAGGCCGTCCGGCACGCCATCGACCACAAGGCGCTGCTGGAGACCGCCTGGGCCGGGCGCGGGCAGCTCATCGGCTCGATGGTGCCGCCTACCGACCCGTGGTACGAGGACCGCACCGGCGACTACCCCTACGATCCGGCCAAGGCCAAGGAGCTGCTCGGGGGCAAGACGCTCACCGTCAAGATGCGCATCCCCAACCTGCCGTACGCGGTCGCGAGCGCCCAGGTCGTCAAGTCGCAGCTCGCCCAGGTGGGCATCACGGCCGACATCGAGCCGCTGGAGTTCCCGGCCCGCTGGCTGGACGTCGTGTTCAGCAAGGGCGACTACGACCTGTCCATCATCAACCACGTCGAACCCCGGGATATGGGCATTTTTGCTGATAAGTCGTACTACTTCCGTTACGACAACCCCGAGTTCGGCAAGCTCCTCGCCGCCGCCGACGAAGGCACCGAGCAGCAGCAGACCGACGACCTCAAGCAGGCCGCCAAGCTGCTGTCCGACGACGCCGCCGCCGACTGGCTCTTCCTCTTCCCCAACCTGATCGTGGCGAAGAAGGGCGTCACCGGGCTGCCGGAGAACGCCATCGCCGAGTCCTTCGACTTCACCGCGCTCGCCAAGCAGTGACCCTTTACCTCGTCAAACGGCTGGCCGTGCTGGCCGCGAGCACCGTGGTGGCCGCCGTGGCGGTGTTCGCGTTCATGGCGCTGCTGCCCGGCGACCCGGCCGAGGTGGCGCTCGGCGTCAACGCCACACCCGAGGCGGTGGCCGAGCTGCGCCGGCAGTTCGGCACCGACCGGGCGCCGCTCGCGCAGTTCCTCGACTGGTCCGGCGGGCTCCTCCAGGGCGACTTCGGCACCTCCTACGTCACCAGCGCGCCCATCGGCCCGCAGATCGGCGAACGGCTCGCCGTCACGGCCGTGCTGGTGCTCGGCGGCATGGTCCTGGCGCTGGTCATCGCGGTGCCGCTCGGCACGTTCGCCGCCGTGCGCCACCGCGACCCGCTGGGCGCGGCCGTCAGCGCGCTCAGCCAGCTCGGCATCGCCGTCCCGGCGTTCCTGGCCGGCATCCTGCTCGTCTTCGTCTTCGCGGTGCAGGCCCAGGCACTGCCGTCCGGCGGCTACGTGCCCCTCTCCGAGAGCCCGGCGGACTGGCTGCGGAGCCTGCTGCTGCCCTGGGCGTCGCTCGGCCTCGTCCAGGGCGCGGTGCTCACCCGCTACGTGCGCAGCGCCGTGCTCGACGTGATGCGCGAGGACTACCTGCGCACCGCCCGCGCCAAGGGCCGGGGCAGCACGGGCGCGCTGTGGCGGCACGGGCTGCGCAACGCCTCCGTCCCCGTGGTGACCGTGCTCGGGCTGCAACTGGCCACGCTGCTGATCGGCGCGGTCGTGGTCGAGCGCGTCTTCGTCATCCCCGGGCTCGGCGACCTGCTGCTGAACGGCGTCGCCGGGCGCGACCTGCTGCTCGTGCAGGGCGTGGTGATGGTGCTGGTCGCCGCCGTCCTGCTGATCAACTTCGTGGTGGACGTGACCTACCACCTGCTCGACCCGAGGTTGCGATGAGAGGCCGGATGAACGCCGGGCTGGTCGTCGGCGGCGTGCTCGTCGGGCTCGTGGTGCTGACCGCGCTCGTGTCGTTCTTCTGGACGCCGCACGACCCCACGCTCGTGGACGCCGCCCGCAAACTCCGCGAGCCGGGCGGCGGCTACCTCCTGGGCGCCGACAAGTTCGGCCGCGACACCTTCAGCCAGCTCATGGTCGGCGCCCGCACCACCCTCTACGTGGGCATCGTGGCCGTCGGCATCGCCGCCGCGCTCGGCGTGCCGCTGGGCGTGATCGCCGGGATGACGCCGCGCGGCTGGTTGTCGGAGCTGATCATGCGGGTCAACGACCTGGTGTTCGCCTTCCCCGCGCTGCTGCTGGCCGTCATGCTCGGCGCGGTCTACGGGGCCGGCACGCTCACCGCGATGATCGCGATCGGGGTGGCCACCGTGCCCGCGTTCGCCAGGGTGGCCCGCGCCGCCACCCTCCAGGTCATGGTCACCGACTACATCCTGGCCGCCAGGGCCGCCGGGCGCCGCCTGCCCGCCATCGCCGTGCGGCACGTGCTGCCGAACATCGGCTCCATGCTCATCGTGCAGGCGTCGGTGTCGTTCGCGATCGCGATCCTGGCCGAGGCGGCGCTGTCGTTCCTCGGCTTCGGCACCCGGCCCCCGACCCCGTCCTGGGGGCGGATGCTGCAGGAGTCGCAGGAGCTGCTGTTCTCGACCCCGCGCCTGGCGCTCTGGCCGGGGCTGGCCATCGCGCTGGCCGTGCTCGGCTTCAACCTCCTCGGTGACGGCCTGCGCGACTTCCTCGACCCGAAGCTCAGGAGGATCCGTGCTGAGCGTTGAGGGCCTTTCCGTACGGGCGGACGCGGTCGAGCTGGTGCGCGAGGTGTCGTTCGCCGTCGCGCCCGGCGAGCGCGTCGGGCTGATCGGAGAGTCCGGCTCGGGCAAGTCGCTGACCGCGCTCTCCCTCATGGGCCTGCTCCCCGAGGGCGTCACCGCCTCGGGCAGCGCGAAGCTCGGCGGCCGGGAGCTGATCGGCGTGCCCGAGCGCCGGATCAAAGGTCTGCGCGGACACGACGTCTCCATGGTCTTCCAGGAGCCGATGACCGCCCTGAACCCCCTCATGCGCGTCGGCGCCCAGGTCGCCGAGGTCATGACGCTGCACGGCGCCGGCCGGCGGGAGGCCCGCGCGCGGGCGCTGCGCCTGCTGGAGCGCGTCCGGCTGCCCGAGCCGGGGCAGATCGCCCGCGCGTACCCGCACCAGCTCTCCGGCGGCCAGCGGCAGCGCGTCATGCTCGCCATCGCCCTGGCCAACGAGCCCGGCCTGCTCATCTGCGACGAGCCCACGACGGCGCTCGACGTCACCGTGCAGAAGCAGATGCTGGAGCTGATCGCCGAGGTCGCGCCCGCGCTGCTGTTCATCACCCACGACCTCGCCGTCGTCGCCTCCGTCTGCGAACGGGTCCTGGTCATGTACGGCGGCCGCGTCGTCGAGAGCGGCCCCATCCGTGAGGTCTTCACCCGGCCCCGCCACCGCTACACCGAGGGCCTGCTGGCCGCCTCCAAGCTCACCCCGCGCGGCACTCGCCTGCCCACCATCAAGGGCGGCGTCCCGGCGGCCGGGCACTTCCCGGCCGGCTGCGTGTTCAGGAACCGCTGCCCGCACGCCACCCAGAAGTGCGAGACAGTCCCGGAGCTGACAGGAGACGGCCATGCCCACGCATGCTGGCACCCCGCTGATTGAGGCCAGGAACCTCACCCGCGTCTACCACCGGCCCCGCACCTCCCTGACCAGGCCGGGCGCCGCCGTCCACGCGCTGCGCGAGGTGTCGCTGACGATCCACCGGGGCGAGCGCTTCGGCGTCGTCGGCGAGTCCGGCTCCGGCAAGTCCACGCTGCTGCGCCTGCTCTGCGCCCTCGACCAGCCCACCGGCGGCTCCATCACGTTCGACGGCCAGGAGATCACCGGCCGGCCCGAACGCCGGCTGCGCTTCCTGCGCGAGAACCTCCAGATCGTCTTCCAGGACCCGATGAGCTCGCTCGACCCCCGCATGCGGGTGCGCGACCTCGTCGCCGAGCCGCTCGTCGCCCTCGGCCTGCCGGTCGGGGGCCGCGTGGCCGAGCTGCTCTCCGAGGTCGGGCTGCCCGCGACGGCCGCCGACCGCTACCCGCACCAGTTCTCCGGCGGGCAGCGGCAGCGCATCGCCATCGCCCGCGCGCTCGCGCCCCGGCCGAAGGTGCTGGTCGCCGACGAGCCGGTCAGCGCGCTCGACGTCTCCGTACGCGGGCAGATCCTCAACCTGCTGGCCGACCTGGCCGACGAGCTCGGGCTCACGCTCGTGTTCGTCTCGCACGACCTGTCCGTGGTGCGGCACGTGTGCGAGACCGTCGCGGTCATGAACGCCGGCGAGATCGTGGAGACCGGGCCGGTGGACGAGGTCTGGGCCGCCCCCGCCCACCCCTACACGCGTACGTTGCTGGAGGCCGTACCGACTCTGGAGGGTTTGTGGTGATCGACGTCGACGCCGAGGGAGTGGTGGCGTTCACGCAGGCGCTGGTGCGCATCCCCAGCACCAACGACCCCGCGCGGGGCCGCGACGAGCGGCCGGCCGCCGAGCTCGTCGCGGCGCTGATGCGGGAGTGGGGCTGGGAGCCCGTCGTGTACGAGGTCGCGCCCGGCAGGCCGAACGTGGTCGCCGTGGTCGAGGGCGGCGGCGGTGACGGGCCGACGCTGATGTTCGAGGGCCACACCGACGTCGTCACCGAGGGAGACCTGTCCACCTGGACCGTGGACCCGTTCGGCGGGGAGATCCGCGACGGGCGGTTGTGGGGGCGCGGCAGCGCCGACATGAAGTCCGGCCTGGCCGCCACCCTCTACGCCACCCGCGCGCTGCAGCTCGCGGGACCGTTCCCCGGGCGGATCAAGGTGTGCGCGCTGGCCGACGAGGAAGGGCTCATGCTCGGCGCTCACCACTTCGTCTCCGCCGGGCTGACCTCCGACGTGGACGGCGCGATCGTGGCCGAGCCGGAGGCGGGCGAGATCTGCGCGGTCGCCAAGGGCGCGCTGCGGCTGCGGGTGGACCTGACCGGCAAGATGGCGCACGGCGCGATGCCGCACCACGGCCGCAACCCGATCCCGGCGGCGGGCGCGCTGCTCGTGGCGCTCGGCGCGCTGCAGGAGGAGCTCCAGGCGCGGCATCCGGCGCACGAGCATCTCGGCGAGGTGTACGTGACGCCCACCGTGGTGCGGGCCGGCTCCGAGGAGCAGGTCAACGTGATCCCCGCCGTCGCCTCCGTCTTCGTGGACGTGCGGACGATCCCCGGGGTCGAGCACAAGGAGATCGCCGACCGGGTGGCCCTGCTCGCCTCCCCAGACGGCCTCGACTCCGCCGGGGCCCGCGCGGCCTTCGACGGCATCGCCGCCGAGGTGTCGACGCTGGTGGACCGGCCGCCGGTGGACGTGCCCGTGTCCGACCCCGTGGTGGCCGCGCTGGCCGCCGCCCACCGGGCGGTCACGGGGCAGGAGCCGGTGTACGGCGGCGTCCCCGGCTCGACCGACGGGACCGTGCTGACGCACTGGGGCGGCATCCCGTCCGTGGTGTACGGGCCGGGCGGGAAGTGGATCGCCCACCAGGCCGACGAGTTCGTGGAGGTGGCCGAGATCGTCCAGTGCACGCGCGTGTTCGCCGAGGCCGCCCGCCGCTTCCTGAGCGGAGACCACTGATGCGCACCGGGCCGGCGAACTCCCTCGTGGACGTCGCCGGGCTGCGCGTCGGGCACGCCCAGCGGGCGGGCGGCGGCCACCTGACGGGGACGACCGTGATCCTGACGCCCGCCGGCGGCGCGGTCGCGGGGGTGGACGTGCGCGGGGCCGCTCCCGGGACCAGGGAGACGGAGTTGCTCGATCCGCGCAACCTGGTGGAGCGGGTGCACGCCGTGGTGTTGTCGGGCGGGAGCGCGTACGGGCTGAGCGCGGCCTGCGGCGTCGTGGACCGGCTCGCGGACGCCGGCGTCGGCTACCCGGTGGTGGGCGGGGTTGTGCCGATCGTGCCCGCGGCCGTCATCTTCGACCTGGGCCGCGGCGGCACCTTCCGCGCCGTCCCGGACGCCGCCCTGGGCAGCGCCGCCTACGACGCGGCCGTCGGCGGTGCCGCCTGTGACGCGGTCCTTGGCGGCAGCGCGAATGACGCCGCCCGAGCGCCGGCTTCGAGCCCGTATCAGAGGAGCGCGCCGCCGTCGGCGAGCGGATCGGTCGGGGCGGGCACCGGGGCGATGGCCGGCGGCCTGGCCGGTGGCGTGGGCACGGCCAGCGCCGTCCTGCCGGACGGGGCCATCGTGGCGGCCCTCGCCGTCGTCAATCCCGCCGGTTCCGTCCTCGATCCGGACGGCACCCTGGCCGGCACCAGGTACGGCCTGCCCGGCGAATTCGACCACCTCCGCACCCCGGCCCCGGAGGAGGTCGCCTCCTGGCGGCCGGACAGGACGCCGTCGTTCAACACCACCATCGGCGTCGTCGCGACGGACCTCACCCTCACCAAGGCCCAGTGCGGCAAGCTGGCGGCCGTCGCCCACGACGGCCTGGCCAGGGCGATCCGGCCGGCCCACACCATGACCGACGGCGACACCATCTTCGGCCTGGCCACCTGCGCCGGCCCCGCCCCCGGCCCCGACATCCTGCAGGACGCGCTGGCGGCGGCGGCCGACGCGTTCGCCCGGGCCGTGGCGCACGCCATCCTGGCCGCTACCGGCCGCGCGGGCGCGCCCGCCTACCTCGACGTGTTCCCGAGCGCCCTGAGAGGTGACTCATGACCACCCCCCGGCCGTCAGACCTGCCCAGCGCCACCGCAGGATCGTCAGCCCCGCCCCTTGGCGCGGCGTCGCCATCGGGCCCGCCTTCCGGCGTGGCGTCGCCGTCTGGCCCGCCCCTCGACGCCGGCCGGCCTTCGGGGCTGCCCATCGGGGACGGATGGGTGGAGACCGCGCGGACCACGGAAGTGATCTTCCCCTACGACGGCTCCGTGGTCGCCCATGCCCCGCTCGGCACCACCGAGCACGCCGCGCGGGCCGTGGAGGAGGCGCTGGCCGTGGCGCCCGCCATGGCCGCCGCGCCCTCCCACGCCCGCCGCGCCGCCCTCATGCACGCCCACGACGCCCTCGCGGCCGGCCGCGCGGAGTTCGAGCAGCTGCTGGTCCTGGAGACCGGCAAACCGCTGGCCGACTGCCGGGTCGAGGTGGCCAGAACGCTCCTCACCCTGGCCACGGCCGCCGAGGAGGTCGCCAGGCTGCACGGCGAGACCGTGCCCCTGGACCTGCTGCCCTCCGGCGAGGGCCTGATCGGCTTCTGGACGCGGCGGCCCATCGGCGTCGTCGTCGGCATCACGGGCTTCAACTACCCCCTCCTGCTGGCCGCCCACAAGATCGGCCCCGCCCTGGCGGCCGGCTGCCCCGTGATCGTCAAGCCCGCCCCCGCGACCCCGCTGGCCACGCTCCGGCTGGTGCACCTGCTGCGGTCGTCGGAGGCCCTCCCGCCGGCCGCCGTCCAGCTCGTCACCGGAGACGCCGGCGTCGGCAGGACACTGGTCGAGGACCGGCGGGTCGGGGCCGTCTCGTTCACCGGCTCGGCCGCCGCCGGCCACGCCATCGCCCGCGCCGCCGCTCCCACGAAGGTGCTGCTGGAGCTGGGCTCGAACGCCGCGCTCGTGGTGGCCGCCGACGCCGACCTGGAGGCCGCCGCCGACGCGGTCGTGCGCGGTGGCTACTACGCCTCGGGGCAGGCGTGCATCTCGGTCCAGCGGGTGCTGGTGGAGGAGCCCGTACGCGAGGCGTTCCTGGCCCTGCTGGCCGACCGCGTCAAGGACGTCGAGGTGGGCGACCCGCGCCTGCCCGGCACCCGCGTGGCGCCGCTCATCGACGAGGCCGCCACCGACCGCGTCCTGGAGTGGATCGCGGCCTCGGGCGCCGCGCCGGTCACCGGCGGGTGCCGCGACGGCCGGGCCATCGCGCCGACCGTGCTCGACGGCGTCGGCGACGGGGCGGCGGCCTGGGACGAGGAGATCTTCGGGCCCGTGGTGTGCGTGCGCTCGGTGCCCGACCTCGACACCGCCTTCGCCACGGTCAACCGCTCCCGCTACGGCCTGCACGCGGCCGTCTTCACCCGGTCGCTGGCCACCGCCTTCGCCGCGATCGAGCGGATCGAGGCCGGGGGCGTGGTGGTCAACGACGTGCCGGGGTTCAGGGCGGACAACATGCCGTACGGCGGCGTCAAGGACTCCGGCAGCGGCCGCGAGGGCCCGCGCTTCGCCATCGAGGAGCTGACGGTCACGAGAATGGCCGTCATCCGCCCGGGGTGACCCACCCGCACTCCGTCGAGAGGTAGCGGATGAGCCGACTCAGCGCTCTAGAGGCTGGTGAAGTCGAGGTGGGCCAGTCGCTCGGGGTCGGACAGCATGTCGATCGTGGCGATTTTCTGCTTGGTGACCGTGAAGCTGATGATCGAGATGAGCACGCCGTCGATGGTGTTGAGCAGCCCAGCCGTCCCGTTGATCAGAACGGGCCGGCTGGTGCAGACGGTGGCCATGCGCTGGAAGGTGGCAGTCTGACCGGCCACTGCTCGGGCGCCGATCAGGGTCCTCAGGCCGCCGCCGGGGACCGGCTTTCCGCTGTCGGCGCGCAGGACGACGTCGGGGTCGAGGACGGCCAGCAGAGCGTCGAAGTCGCCGCTGCGGGCGGCGGCGAGGAAGGCGTCGACCACGCGGCGCTGAGCAACCGGGTCCGGGTCCGGGTTGGGAACCGCGCCTTGCACCCGCCGGCGGGCACGGCTGGCCAGTTTCCTGGCCGCGGCCGGTGTGCGGTCGATGATCGGGGCGATCTGCTCGAACTGCACGCCGAACACGTCGTGCAGGACGAAGGCCAGCCGTTCGGCCGGGCTCAGCGATTCCAGCACCACCAGCAGCGCCAGGCCTACCGAGTCGGCGATCAGCGCCTGTCGTTCAGGATCGCCGGTCTCCTCGCTGACCACCGGGTCCGGCAGGCGTGCCTCCAGTGAGTCCTCGCGCCGCAGCCGGCGTGCGCGCAACATATCCACGCAAATTCGGCCGACCACCGTGGTCAGCCAACCGCCGAGGTTGTCGATGTCGCCGGGCCCTGAGCGCGCAAGCCGCAACCACGCCTCCTGGACAGCGTCGTCGGACTCGGCCAGGGAACCGAGCATCGAGTACGCCACCGCCTTCAGATGCGCGCGGTGCCCTTCGAAGCGCTGGGCCAGAAAGTCACGCTCGTCCAAGGCCACTCCTCACCTAGGTGCTTACACCGATGACGAACGATCTCGCCGAAATGTGACCCACGATCCGGTCACACTCCGCGCGCCCCGTACGTCATGACTCCGAACACATCGACAACGTGATGATCGGAGCAGCACACGATGAACAAGATCGCCCTATCCGCGACCAGGGCAAGGGAAGACCGACCATGACCACTTCCACGACCGACAAGCAGCCGGCGCTCCCCTTTCGGCTGCCTGACATCGGCGATTTCATTCCCCAGATGACGGAGATCAGCACCGCCCTGTTCAAGGCCACTGGGAACCGTTCGATCCCGCGGACCACCATCAGCCTGGTGCATCTGCGCGCCGGACAGATCGTCTACAGCACCTACCAGACCATCCGGCACACCGACGCCCTCCGCAAGGCCGGGGAGACGGAGGAACGGATCACCGCCGTGGCGACCTGGCGGGACGCGCCCTCCTACTTCACCGACGCCGAGCGGGCTGCGCTGGCGCTGGTGGAGGCGGTCTTCACCCCCAACCCGGACGGTGAGCGCGTCCCTGACGACCTCATCGCCCAGGTGTCCGAACACTACGACGACAAGGCGCTGGCCACGCTCACCATGGTGATCGCCCAGTTCGGCTTCTTCCTCCCCATCGCCCTCATTTCCAAGCCGCTCGTCGGTGTGTCACCTGCGGAACAGTAGGAGCCGCTGCCCTGCCCTGCCCTGCCCTGCCATGGTCAGGCGGGCGGGTCGAAGCGGCCGTCCACCGCGGTCCAGCCGCCGTCGACGTACAACACCGAGCCCGTCACGAAGCTCGCCGCGTCGCCGGCCAGGTAGACCACGGCCCCGGCCAGCTCCTCGGCCCGCGCCCACCGGCCGAGCGCGCTCTTGGCGGCGTACGCGGCGTACCAGCCGGGGTCGTCCTTGATCTGCCTGGTCAGCGGCGTCTCCACCACGCCGGGCGCGATCGCGTTCACCCGCACGCCATGTGGCCCGAACTCCGCCGCCGCCGTCCGCAACAACTGCACCAGCCCGGCCTTCGTGGCCGAGTAGACGCTCTGCCCCGGCTCGGTGACGGACGCCCGGATCGACGCGAACCCGATGATCGATCCGCGCCCTCGCGCCACCATCCCCGCCCCGAACGCCCGGACCACGTCGAAGGAGGCCCGCAGGTTCAGCCCGACGACCCGGTCGAACTCCTCGCCGGTGTAGTCGAGCAGCCGCTTGCGCACGTTCGTGGCCGCCGTGAACACCAGCACGTCGGCCGGCTCCGCGTCGGCGAAGGCGTGCACCGCGCCGGTGTCCAGCACGTCGAGCAGCCGGGCGTCGCCGCCGCAGCCGGCGGCGGTCTCCCGCGCGGCGGGCAGGTCACGGTCGGCGCACACCACGGACGCCCCATGGGCGGCCAGCGCGTGCGCCGCCTCCCGGCCGATCCCGCTGCCCGCCCCGATCACCACAGCCCGCCGCCCGTCCAGGCGGAACAGCGCGTCATATCCCATACCAGGCACCCTAGCGACTGGTCAGACCAGTGCACCAGGTGCCGCTCACCTCCGTCGTCGCGGGGATGTGAGGCGTCAGCGGGCCTGCCAGTCGGCGCGGAGCAGCTCGTACTCGACCTCGCCCTGGTCGGCTCCCTCGATCGCGTCGGGGAAGTCCATGGAGAAGGTCCGCACCAACCGCAGCCCGCACTTCTCCATCACCCGCCGCGACCCCCGGTTGACGGTCATCGTCTGGGCGAACACCCGCCGGGCGCCCAGCTCGGCGAACGCCTTGCCGATCAGCGCCAGCGACCCCTCGGTCGCGTATCCCTGGCCCCAGGCCGCCCGGTGCAGCCGGTAGCCCAGCTCGGGCTCATCGCCGGCCCCGCCCTCGGCCGGCCGCAGGTGGAACCAGCCGAGGAAGGCGCCCGACGGCTTTTCGCAGGCCGCGAAGAACCCGGAGGCGATGAACCGGGGCAGCGTCTGGCCGGTGATCGTCTCGCGCGGTGTCGGCCTGCCGCCGTTGAGGTAGCGCATGACCTCGGCGTCGTTGTGGAGCACGTAGAGGAGGTCGGCGTCGGCCTCGGTGAAGCGGCGCAGCATGAGACGGTCGGTTTCCAGGTAGATGTGCACCCGGAAACGTTAGCCAGTCCTGGACCGCGGGCTCGACCGGTTTCCCGGCAGGCTCTAACCGGCCGGCTGGATCACCGCGTCGGGCCCGGGATAGACGAGCTGCTCGTGCCCGTCGACGAACCGGACGAGGTACGGCGGGCTGCCGTCGGGCCCGCGGACCTCGATGATCTCGCCCTTGCGGTCCGACTGGCCGACGACGTGTCCGTGGATGAGCAGGGTGTCACCGACGCTTGCCTGCATGGTGGTTCCTCTCGGCTCGGGCTCGGTCCACGCTGAGGTTCCCCCTCACCATCTACCAGATCCGCCGCCGCGCAAAGACGCCACGGCGGCCGGGTGGTGACGGCGTCCGGTAGCGTCTGCCGCCATGCGTGCTTTTGTCATCACAGGTCCGGGATGTGCGGAGGTTCAGGACGTCGAGCCGCCCGTCCCCGAGCGGGGCCAGGTGGTCGTCGAGGTGGAGCGCGCCGGGGTGTGCGGCACCGACATGGAGTTCTTCTCGGGCGCGATGACGTACCTGCGGACCGGCGAGGCCCGTTACCCGGTGCGCATCGGCCACGAATGGGCCGGGACCGTGCGCGAGCTCGGCGCCGGCGTCGACCCGGCGTGGCTCGGCCGGCGGGTCACCGGCGACACCATGCTGGGCTGCGGGCACTGCGCGCGCTGCGGGGCGGGCCGCCAGCACCTCTGCGCCGGCCGGTACGAGATCGGCATCCGCAACGGCTGGCCCGGAGCGCTGGCCGAACGCCTGCCCGTGCCCGTCCGGGCGCTCCTGCCCCTGCCCGAAACGGTCGATCCGGCGCTCGGGGCGCTGGTGGAGCCGGGCGGGAACGCGCTGCGCGCCGTCCGCGCCGCCGCCGTCGAGCCGGGCGAGCGCCTCCTCGTCATCGGGCCGGGCACGATCGGCCTGCTGGCGGCGCTGATGGCGGCGGCCCAGGGTGCCGAGGTGCATCTGCTGGGCCACACGGAGCACTCGCTCGCCTTCGCCCGCTCCCTCGGCCTCACCCGCACCTGGCAGGACGCCGGCGCGCTGGAGGGAGAGAGCTTCGACGCCGTGATCGACGCCTCGACCGGCCCCGGTTCGCCCGCCCTCGCGGTGGAGCTCGCCGAACCCGGCCGGCGCGTGGTCCTCATCGGCCTGTCGGCGGCTCCCAGCCAGGCCGACACCCGCAGGCTCGTGCTCAAGGACCTCACGTCCGTCGGCGTGCTCAGCGCCTCCGGCGGACTTGAGGGGACCATCGACCTGTACGCCTCCGGCAAGGTCGACCCCCGCCCGCTCGTCGCGGCGACCGTGTCCCTGCGGGAGGCGGCCACGGTGCTGGCGGGGGAGCGGCGGCCCGGGTGGACCGGCGCTCCGAAAATCCACGTCGATCCCCGCCTCGCCTGATCAGCCCGCGCGCACCTGGGCGGAGCGGTCTGTTCAGCCGCGCAGCGCCCGGATGAACCAGTCGAGGGCCGGGGTCAGCGGCTCCGGGGCCGGCCAGCCGTTGACCACCGCGAGCAGCCGGAGGTAGCGCTCTCTGCGCGGGTCGTTCACGGCCTCCAGCCGGGCGAGCAGCGCGCGCCGGAGGGCATCGTCGTCGGGGCGGCCCCGGTCGCGGGCGTACCGGGCCGTCACCGCCGCGACCACCGGCTCCGCCTCGGGCGAGAGCGGGCCCGCGCCCGCCGCCACGGCCGGGCCCGCCAGGTCGCGGACGAGCGCGGCGGGGTCGGGGCGCAGCGGGGCGGGATCGGCCGCGTGCCGGTCGGCCAGGCCGCGCACGGCGGCACGGAAGTCGGGGTCCTGGGACAACTCGGCGAGCTCCACCCACGCCTCGACCTGCTCGGGCTCGGGGTCGTCCGGCAGCTCCGGGGTCATCGAGCCGATGATCCCGGCGAACGCCGGGTCGGCGTGCAGGCCGTCGAAGGCGGCGTTGAGGAAGTCGCCGATCAGGCGGTGGCGCTCTTCCTCGGACAGCCGGGCCAATTTGTGCATGAGATCCATCTCCTCTGGGGTGGACCCGCGCCTGGCCACCGCCGTCAGCACCGCGCGCCGCAGCCGGAGCGTGCGGATCTGCGTCGCCAGGGCCTCCGCGTGCGCCGCGGCGACCTCGGACAGCGTGATCTCCCCGGCCACGACCCGCCGGATCGTGGGGAGGTCGAGTCCCAGGTCGCGCAGCGTGCGCACGAGGTCCAGGCGCGCCACGGCGCCGAGATCGTAGAGACGGTAGCCGGCCGGGCTGCGGCCGGTCGGCGGCACGATCCCGGCATCGGCGTAGAACCGGATGGTCTTGACCGTCAGCCCCGTCCTGCGGGCCAGGTCGCCGATGGTGTGGAGAGTGCCGCCGTCCATGGCGTCAGCCTCGCGCCTCCCCCTGCTGGAGACTCAAGCGGCGGCGACCAGCTCGACCTCGAACCCGTCCGCGTCCTCCAGGTAGGCGGCGTAGTGCTGCTCCCCGCCCGCGTGCGGATGCCGGTCGGCGAACATCAGCGTCCAGCCGTGCGCGGGCGCCTGCTCGACCAGGCTGTCGAGCAGGGCGCGGCCGTCCACGTGGAAGGCCAGGTGGTTGAGACCGGGGCGGCGGCGGTCGTGCCGGTCCCCGGTCAGGTCGGGCGACTGCTCCATGACGAGGTACGTGGGACCCAGCCGCCAGCTCCGCCCGGCACTCCACTCCTGGTACGGCTCGTAGCCGAGCGCCCCCAGCAGCCACTCCCAGCTTCTCGCGGCCCGCCGCAGGTCGGGCACCCAGAGCTCGACGTGGTGCAGCGTGCCGGTGGCGCCTTTCTCCCGCATGTAGCCGTCTTCCTTCCGGGTCGATGCCGCAGACCTTACCGGCCCGGCCCCGTTGACGGTCCGGGTGCCCGGTTTCTGAACTCACCGTCGGGACGCCGATCCCGGTCGCGCCGCCCGACCGGCTGGTCGTGGGCGTGCTCTACCGCTACGTGCCGGGGTGGTGGCCCCGCGCGCACCCCTACCGGCCCTGAACTTGGGGCCCCATGCCGGGGGTGGTTTGACTACCTGTGAGGAACTGTGGTCAGGTCGTGACTTATGTTTCTGATGGGATGAGTTAGACCGGTTCGGGGGAACGCTTCATGCCGCACGCCTTTCTGCGCGTGCTCGCTTCGACGTCCATCGCCGGCGCCCTCCTGGTGGCCGCGCCCGCCGACGCCGACGCCCCGCAACAGGTCGGCGCGCGGGTCGCGACGGCGCGGGCCCCGGAGAAGGTGCGGCCCGTGCCCGCCGTGCCGGAGCCGCCGCCCGCCGTCGTCACCGTTCCCGCGCAGGCGTCGCCGGCCGACCGCCCGGCCGGCGACGAGCCGGGGCCGGGCGCGCCCGAGGTGACCACGCCCGCGGGATCGCGGCTGGTGGACGAGATCACCGCCGAGGCCGCCGCCGCCCAGGAGGCGCAGGGGCTCGGCAAGGTGCCCTCCGTGCGGGACGTGCTGCCCGACACCGCGCAGGCCAGGCCGCTGACCCTGATCAAGGCGACGGCGTCGGTGACGAAGGCGTTCGACGGGCTCGGGAAGGTCGCGCCGGGGCTGACGTACCGGCTGTGCGTCGAGAGCGCCGACGTGCCGGTGTCCTGCACGATCCAGCAGCCCGTCGGGACGCCGGTGGCCGCCGACGTCACCGGCGACGCCCGGCCCGACCTGGCCGCCGGCCTGGTGCTGGTCGCCAGCGCCTCGGAGGGCTCGGTCGGGCTCGGGTTCGCGGTCAGGCGGATGCCGGGGGGACCCGTCAAGGCGCGGGTCTGGGCGGAGTACGACGGCAAGGTGTCGGTCGGGTTCGACGGGCTGCGGCGCGGATCGTCGTTGTCGGCCTACGACCGGGGCACGTTCACCGTGGACCTGGCGGGCAAGCGGGTCAAGGCGAGCGTGCGGCGTACCGGGCCGGGGGAGTCGGCGTCGGTCGTGGCCGGGCTGACGGGCCGCGGCGCGGTGAGCCTGTGGCAGAGGCCGGCCACCGAGAGGTTCACGGTGAACGCCGCTCTCGACCCGCTCGCCCTCGACGTCACCGCGTCCGCGCCCTCGACCCTGGACGCCCTGGTCGTGACCGGCCACCGGTTCACCGAGGCCGTGCTCGACCGCATGCCCGCCCGCGCCGGGGTGCGCCTGTCCGACGGGGAGATCCGCTTCGCCGGCCCGTCCCCGATCGCCCGCGCCCGGCTGCGCCACTTCGCCTACAGCGACGGCCGGCTGGCCAGGATGGCGAGCGCCGAGCTGCGCGACGTGCCGCCCGCCTTCACCGCCAGGTACGCCGCCGAGAACGGCAGGCAGACCCTGTCGGTCGACGCGGGCCGCCGGCGCGTCGGCGCCGCCGAGCTGCGCTACTTCGACCGCGCCGCGGGCCGGACGGTGCTGAAGGCCGAGCTGCGTGATCTGCCCGCCCGGGTCCGCCTGGTCAGCGACCCGGCCCGGCAGCACGTCACGCACACGGCCAGCTCGCCCATCGGCCGTTTCGCGGTGGTGCTGCAGCGCGGCGGGGGCGCCATCGCGAGCCCGCGCGGCGGCCACGTCACCATGATCAAGAACGGGTCCGCGGCCGGGGTGTCGGTGCTGCTGTCGAAGGTACGCGGGTTCGACGTCACCTACGGCGCCACGCCCCACGCCCGTCTGGAGGCGGGCGCGGGCCGGCGCTCGTTCGTGGGCGCGGCCGACATCGACGGCACCCACGTGGCCCGGCTGGAGCTCTCCGACATCCCCGCCACCGTGGACGTGACGCTCGACCCCGCCGCCAGGAAGGCCACCTACCGGGCCGGCGGCGTCATCGGCAAGCTGCGCGCCGCGTACACGAACCTCAAGTCCGGGCCCACCGTCGACGCCACCGTGCTGGGCGTGCACAAGCGCGTCGAGGCCGCGTGGGAGCTGGGCGGGCGGTCGGCCGTCACGGTGCGCACGTCCGCCGCGCTGAAGCGCATCGACGTGTACGCGGCCGCCCAGGCCCCCGGACGCCCCGGGGACGACCTGCGGGCCGCCGCCGAAGGGGTGGGCGAGCGCGCCGAGCTGGTCGCCGACACCTCGGCCAGGACGCTCACCTGGACCTCCGACAGCCCGGTCGCCACGGTGTCCGCCCTGGCCAGGGCCACGATCGAGGGCCGCAGGGTCCGGGCCGCCGCCGAGATGAGCGGCGTGCCGGCCCGCTTCGACGCCTCGTGGAGCGCCGCGTCGTACCGCTTCCGCGGACTGTCCGGCCCCGTCGGGTCGGCGGCCCTGGCCTTCACCAACCACGACGGCGCCACGGTGCCCGCGGGGCCGCACCTGGCGGCGCACTACGACCAGGCCACCGGCGACCTGGACGGCAGCGTGCTGGTCAAGGGGCTGTCGCGGGTGGAGTTCAGCCCGGCGGCCCAGGGGTTCGCCGCCGACTTCCGCGCGGCCAGGCAGCACCTCGCCGTGGACGCCGACGTCATCCAGGGCGACACGCGTTTCGGCCTCCTCGGCACGCTCGGTCCCGTGCCCGGCCGCCTGGCCGTCTCCTCGGCCGGCGGCCGGCTCACCTACTCCGGCTCACGCCTGGACGTGCGCGCCCGCGCCTGGCTCGGCAAGGTCGCGGCGCTCGGCCGGATGCGGGCCGCCCCCGCCGTGCCCGGCGGCCTGTCCCTGGTGGACGGCGGGTGCGCCGCCGGATCCGCGGGCTGCGCCGAAGGCCCGTTCTGCTTGCCGGGGCGCGGCTGCTTCGGCCTCCAGGGATATCTGGACGTGGCCGGCCTGCCCGACCAGGTGTCAGTGGACCTGGCGGGCGGGACGTTCGTGTTCTCCGGGTTCCGTCCCCGGCGCCGCAGCCTCGGCGTGTACCTGGCCAGCGGCGTCCTGTCGCCCGTGCCCATCAAGGCCAGGGCCACCCTGACCGGGCTGCCCGCCAGGATCACCAGCATGTCGCTGGGGCCGTTCGACGTGGCGGAGGGCAACGCCGTGCGGGCCGCCTACCGCATCGAGCCGGCGGCCACGCTGGGCTCGCTCGACGTGCGGGCCGAGATCGCCGGCCTGCGCGGGCACGTGGCGATCGACCCGGTGCCCGCCCAGGTGGCCGTCGAGGGCACCTACGGCGCCAAGACCCGCATCCGGGTGCGCAACTCCGCGGCCGTCGAGCACCTGACCGCCCAGGTCACCGTGCCGGGGAAGGGCACCGGGGAGTTGCGGTTCTCCGACGTGCCCGCGGTGTTCGGCGTGGACGCCGACGCCTCGGCCGCCGGGCTGAGCGTGCCCGCTGTCACCTACCGGTCGGATCGCAGCACCCTCGACGGGTATCTCGGCGTCGAGCGCGGCCTGGTGGATCCGGGCGGCCGGCTCGGGGACGTGTCGCTCTCCGTCGAGAACCTGGCCGCCGACACCACGATCCGGCTGCGTCAGGACCAGTCGCTGGACCTCGTCTCCAGGCCGGTGCCGACGGGCCGCGTCGAGGTCCACGCGGGGCTGAAGGTGGATGCGGTCGCGAGCCGGCCCATCGCCGTGAGCAAGGAGGTCCCGTACACCACCGGCTTCCTCACCTACCACGTCGGCGGGTCCTTCGGGCTCGGGCCGAGCTCCGTGCGGGACGTGGGGTTGTCGGTGCGGCGGGTGTCGTGGTTGCGGGTGCGGCCCGGCAAGATCCCCTTCGGCCTGCGGGCGCCACCGGCCCTCGGGTACGTCGCACCCGGCTTCGAGGGGGACTACGAGCGTCTGGACATCACCGCCCGTGGCGTGGACCTGCGGCCCGCCATCGCCCTGGACGTCAAGCTCGGCAGGGAGCTGGGCAGCGACGTCTTCCACGACTCCGTCCGCCTGGGACCGATCAAGGAGCTCACGCCGCGCCGCTACGACCAGCGCATGCGGCGGATCGGCGCCCGGCAGGAGGTCAAGGCGGCCGGGGTCGGCCTGGCGTGCGTGGCCGTCGAGGCCAAACCCGGGTTCGCGGCCGCCGGCGGGCGGAACTCGATCACGCTGCGGGGCGCGGACGGGCCGCAGATGGTGTCACTCCTGGATCCTGGCGGGCAGGTGCCGGACTACGCGGTGGACCTGCTGACGCACTTCATGAGCCCGTTCCCGGGGGCCGAGTGGAAGGTGGGCGGCACGGCGGCCGGCTCCTGCGCCGCCGGCCGCCCGGCGCGGGACCCGCGCGCCCGGCGCTGACCGTACGCAGGCCGGGCGCGCGCAGGCTGGGTGTTCACGCGGGGTGGGTGTTCACGGGAGGGAGCGGCCCAGGCGCAGGCGGATGCGGTCGCCGTGCTGCACGCTTTCCCGCACCGTCCACACCCTTTCGTCGATCACCGTCCCCTTGGCCGTCATGTAGCCGCCCATCCTGAGCACCGGACGGCCGGTGGTGTCCCTGAGCAGCTGCGCCCGCGACTCCGAGTCGTCGCCGAACAGCACGAGGAAGTCGTCCGTGCCGGCCGGGGCGTCCAGGATCAGGCCGGGATACAGGTGGGAGTAGGCGATCTCGATCACATGCGTGCTCATGTGATCACCCCTACCCCGAGGCACCATGTTCAGCGATTCGGGGGCTGGTATACCGCTTACTGGCGGTATGAGGTGAAATATCAGGGTCCTTCTACAGTTTTGGAGACCTCGTGCCCCTGTTCGACCTGCCGCTTGAGCAACTCCGCGGCTATCTCCCCGACCGCGACGAGCCGGCCGACTTCGACGACTTCTGGTCCCGCACCTTGGCCGAGGCCAGGACGTTCGATCCGGCCGCCGAGTACGTCCCCTACGACGTGCCCTTCGCGACCGTGGACGTGCACGACCTGTCGTTCGCCGGCTGGGGCGGCCACCGGATCAACGGCTGGTTCCTGGTGCCGCGTGGCGTGGAGGGGCCGCTGCCCTGCGTGGTGCACTACATCGGCTACAGCGGCGGTCGCGGGTTCCCCAAGGACCACCTGACGTGGCCGGCCGCGGGCTACGCGGTGCTCGTGATGGAGACGCGCGGTCACGGCGGCGCGAACGTCAACAGCCCCGGCACCACCGGCGACCCGCACGGCGCCGCCGGCCCGCAGGCTCCCGGGATGATGACCAGAGGCATCCTGGACCCGGAGGACTACTACTACCGGCGCGTCTTCACCGACGCCGTCCGGGCGGTGGACGTCGCCGCCGGGCATCCGGCCGTCGACCCGTCCCGCATCGTGGTCTCGGGCGCCAGTCAGGGCGGCGGCATCGCCCAGGCCGTGGCCGCGCTGCACCCGGCGGTCAAGGCGGCGCTCATCGACGTGCCGTTCCTGACCCACTTCCGGCGGGCCGTCGAGATCACCGGACGGGATCCGTATCAGGAGCTGGTCCGCTTCCTCGCCACCCGCAGGGACAGCGCCGACCAGGTGTTCCGCACGCTGTCGTACTTCGACGGGCTCAACTTCGCGGCCCGCGGCCAGGTGCCCGCGCTGTATTCGGTGGCGCTGATGGACGACGTGTGCCCGCCGTCGACGGTGTTCGCCGCGTTCAACCACTGGCAGGGCCCGAAGGACATCAACGTGTGGCCCTGGAACAACCACGAGGGCGGGAGCGGCTTCCAGACGGAGGAGCAGCTTCGCTACCTGCACAAGCTTCTCGCGGGCTGAGCCGGCGCCCGCCGCGCCCGGACCCGTCGCGGGGGGGGGGGCGGGGGGGCGGGGGGCGGGGGGGATGGGGGGGTGGCCGGTCCTCAGACCTCGCCGGGGGGGGGGGGCCCCGGGGCCGGGCCG
>NZ_JBSFVA010000060.1:0-40848 GCF_053592075.1 Nonomuraea sp. NPDC002799 | reverse complement strand
GCAAGATCACCGAACAGGGCGACCACGACACCCTCATGACCCTCGACGGCCTCTACGCCGAGCTCTACACCCTCCAAGCCACCGCCTACCGCTGACCCGTTCACCGGCGACCGCCTGCCGATGGTCGGTCACGCCGGTCGATTGCCCTGCCTGGGCGGTGGCCGGGGCCGGGGTCCGGCCTCCCCGGGAAGGGTTCTTTCCCGGGGAGGTGGAGGGGCTGCCGGGTCAGCAGGCGGAGAGCATGTCGCCCAGCGCGTCCTTCTCGTCGTTGTCCACGCTCAGCCCCCAATACCACTTCACCTGAATCCAGGCCCGGGCGTAGCGGCAGTGCTCGGCGGTGCGCGGCGGCTGCCACTCGGCCGGGTCCCGGTCCGACTTCGACTGATTGACGTTGTCCGTCACCGCCCACAGTTGCGGGCCTCCGAGGTCGTTGGCGAACTGCTGGCGGCGCGCGGTGGTCCAGGACCAGGCGCCCGAGGCCCACGACTCGGCGAGGGGCACCATGTGGTCGATGTCGACGTCCGAGGCGGCGGTCCAGGTCGCGCCGTCGTACGGGCTGTACCAGGAGCCGGAGGTGGCCGCGCAGGAGGAGTTGGTCACCACGTTGGTGCCGTCTCGCTTGAGGACCTGCTCGCGGGTGTTGCAGGCGCCGGTGACGGTGATCCAGTGCGGGAACAGGTCGCGGTCGTAGGTGCTGGAGTGCGATTCGGCGGCCACGGCCAGCGCGTTGAGGCGGGCGGCGGCGGTGGCGGGAGCGCGTCAACCGATCGCCGTCACCGCCGCTTACGACTGGGGTCCCGGGCGCCGGTCCGCCACCACGACCAGTGAGGCCGTCGCCGTGGTCGTGACCGCGCCGGCGGACGGGCGGCGGCATCTGAGCACGATCGCGCCCGTCGACTTCGCCAACGCGACCGGCCAGGTGGAGGCCGACCAGAGCAACGGCGGCCCGACCGAGAACGACGGCAACCTGATCACCATCGGCGGTGTGGCCTACGACAACATCCGGGCGGAGTAGTCCGCTCAGGGTGCAGAAAGCGGGTGGGCGGCTTGCTCTCGCGGGCCGAGTAGGCGCGGTGGGCGGCTTGCTCTCGGGGGGCTGAGCAGGCGGGTGGGTGCTTGCCTTCAGGGGTTCAGGAGGCGGGTGAGGGGCTCGCGGATGTCGGGCGGGATCAGGTTGAGCTCGTCGAACTCGGCGGCCGTCGCCCACCGGAGTTCGAAGCTGTTGGCGGGCCCGTGCTCCACGGCCTCCTCGCCGGAGAGCACGGCGGTGCCGGTGACGTCGGTCATGAGGAAGTAGGTGGCCGGGCGCTCGTAGTGCTGTCCGGTCCACAACAACCGGTCGATCCGCGCGTCGAGCGTCGTCTCCTCGCGCAGTTCACGCAGCGCCGCGGTCTCCGCGCTCTCGCCGTCCTCGACGTGCCCGCCGGGCAGGAGGGCGTAGTGATGCCCCGGGCAGCGTGGCCCTTCCTGGCCGGTCCTGCGGCAGAGGCCGCAGACGCCGGGGGACTCGCGCCGGTAGTAGCGCTTGATGACGAGGGCTCGCGCGCCGTCGACGACCACCGCGACCGCTCGGGGAATGGGCATCCGCCGAGCATGGCACACGTCCGGGGGCGTGTTTCCGGTTTCGTAGGGGGGTTCGCCGTCTCGTAGGGGGTATGCATAGGGGGTACCCTTGCCAGGCCACCTGCCTATACGTAGACTTGTACGTATAGGCGAACGAGGTGGTGGGATGCCCAACAAGACGATCTACGTCTCCGATGACGATCTCGCGGTCTTCCAGCGGGCCCAGGAACTGGCCGGAGGCAAGCTGTCGGCCGCGATCAGCTCGGCGCTACGGCGTTATGTCGAGGCCGAGGAGGGGCGGAAGAGCGGCTACGAGGAGATCGTCGTACAGGTCGGTCAGGGCGCGGGTCGTAAGCAGCGCTTCCTCGGAGTCCTGCTCGGCGAGTGGGGTCGCACCACGAGCAACCGGGTCGAGATGTTCCGGGTCTACCGCTCGCGCAGGGACAAGTTCGTCCTGCACGTGGACCGTTCGCCCAACTGGGTGGACGGCAAGCAGTCGGGCGACTGGGTCGACACCTGGCGCGGCTATCTCGGTCTCGGCGACACGACCTGGGGTTTCGTTCAGGGCGAGTCCACCCTCGACGTGGTGGACAACATCGAGGAGCTGAAGGGCAAGATCCCGGACGAGTTCTACGACCTGATCGCCGACGCGGCCGGCGGTCCCGTGGTCGAGGACCTCGACATCTGACGTCCGCGAGCTGATCTGCTGCTCTGACCCGGCGGGACAGCCGTGAGACGGCCGTCCCGCCATGCCCGCATCCCCGCAGCGGGGGTGGCGCGTCCTTTTTCAGGTAAAACCAGTAGGAAATATTGACTTGTCCGGAACGGCGGCCTAGCGTCGTGGGTATGAGCCAGGGACTTCACCTGACCAGGCGCTCGCATGTGGACTTCTGCCACGTTGCCAGCGCACAGTGTCGTTGATCACGGACTAGCAGCCGAGCGGCGCGGCCCCCCGGACCGCCCGCCTTCCCCCCGCGCTCCAGCGTGGCCGACGCCGCCCACGCTCGTGCTGACGAACCCCTTCCCGCGCTCCCGGACGGCCCGAAAGCGCCGCCCGAGCACGTCATCTCTCGTGAGGAACCCTCTCGTGATCTCAGTCGAACATGTCCAGGACCATGGCAAGCACCCGGCGAGGACGGCGGCATGACCGACACGCTGCCTGACCGCGTCGTGGCGGCCGACCTGTTCCGGCGGGCGCTCTCCGTGCACGCCAGCGGGGTCGTCGTGATCACCGCCCAGTGCGAGGAGGGCCCCGTCGGGCTCACCGCCACCTCCTTCTCCTCGGTCAGCCTCGACCCGCCTCTCGTGTCCTTCTATGTGGATCGTTCCTCGACCACGTGGCCCTGGTTGCGCAGCGCGGACCATTTCGCGGTCAACATCCTGGCCAGCGACCAGGCCGAGCTGGCGGCGCGGTTCGCCCGCAAGGGCGTCGACCGCTTCGCCGCCCCCACCCGGTGGGAGGAGGGGCCGCTCGGCGCGCCGCTGCTGCGGGACGTGTCCGCGCACCTCATCTGCCTGCCGTACGACACCGTCGAGATCGGCGACCACATCCTGGTCGCCGGGCTGGTGGCGCAGGCCGAGGTGAACGGGCACGGCCGCCCGCTGCTCTACCACCAGGGACGGTTCGGCCGCTTCCTGCCCCATCCGGAAGCGGAGGCGCGGCCGGGCGCACGTCCAGAGGCGCGGCCGGGAGCCCGTCCGGCCGCCCGGCCCGAGATCCGTCCCGAATCGTGAGCCGGAGCCCGGTGTGACGCGTAAGCAGGTACACCTGGCGGCCCACTTCCCCGGTGTGAACAACACCACCGTCTGGGCCGACCCCCGTTCCGGCAGTCAGATCGACTTCGCCTCCTTCGCCCATCTCGCCAGGACGGCCGAACGTGGCAAGTTCGACTTCTTCTTCCTCGCCGAGGGCTTGCGGCTGCGCGAGCTCAAGGGCCGTGTCCACGACCTCGACGTGGTCGGGCGGCCGGAGGCGCTGACCGTACTCAGCGCCCTGGCCGCCCTGACCGACCGGCTCGGCCTGGCCGGGACCGTCAACGTCACCTTCAACGAGCCGTACGAGCTGGCCAGGCGGTTGTCCACGCTCGACCACCTGAGCGCCGGCCGGGCGGCGTGGAACGTGGTGACCACCTCCGACGCCTTCACCGGCGAGAACTTCCGCCGTGGCGGCTTCCTCGACCGCGCCGACCGGTACGAGCGGGCCGCCGAGTTCGTCGGCCTGGCGCGCCGGTGGTGGGACTCCTGGCAACCGGACGCGATCATCGCCGACCCCGACGAAGGCCGGTTCGTCGAAGAGGGGGCCATCGGCGCCGTCGAGCACCGGGGCACGCACTTCTCGGTCGAGGGCCGCTTCACCCTGCCCCGCAGCCCGCAGGGGCATCCCGTCATCATCCAGGCGGGCGACTCCGGCGAGGGCCGCGAGTTCGCCGCCGCGAACGCCGATGTGATCTTCACCCCGCACGGCCGGCTGGAGGACGGCCGGCGCTTCTACGCCGACGTCAAGGGCCGCCTGGCCAGGTACGGCCGCGAGCCGCACCAGCTCAAGATCATGCCCGGCGTGACGTTCGCGCTCGGCGACACCGAGGCCGAGGCCGCGGAGAACGCCGCCGCCATCCGCCGCCAGCAGGTCGGGCCGCAGACCGCGCTGGCGTTCCTGGAGCAGGTGTGGGGTCGTGACATGTCGGCCTACGACCCGGAGGGGCCGTTGCCGGAGGCCGAGCCCGATCTGTCCGAGGGCGTCTCGCAGGGCCGGGTGCCGATCAAGGACCGCGCCGCCGTGGCCGCCAAGTGGCGGGCGCTGGCGGAGGAGAAGGGGTTGTCGATCCGCGACCTGGTCATCGAGGTGACCGGACGCCAGACGTTCGTCGGCACCCCGGAGAGCGTGGCGCGGCAGATCGACGAGCACGTGCAGGCCGACGCCGCCGACGGTTTCATCCTCGTGCCGCACCTCACCCCCGGCGGGCTGGACGAGTTCGTGGACCGGGTGGTGCCGGTGCTGCAGGAGCGCGGCGTCTTCCGTACCGACTACACCGGCGTCACCCTCCGCGACCATCTGGAGCTCTCATGACGTTGCATCTGGCCGTGGCGCTGGACGGCGCGGGCTGGCACCCCGCCGCCTGGCGCGAGCCGGCCGCCGCGCCCGGGGCGCTCTTCTCGATCCGCCACTGGGCGGGCCTGGTCGCCGAGGCCGAGCGCGGGCTGCTCGACTTCGTCACCATCGAGGACGCGCTGGGCCTGCAGTCCACCCGCCCCGACGGCCCCGACGAGCGCACCGACCAGGTGCGCGGCCGGTTCGACGCCGTGCTGCTCGCCGCCGCGCTGGCGCCGCTCACCACGCGGATCGGGCTGGTGCCGACGGCGACGACCACGCACACCGAGCCGTTCCACGTGGCGATCGGCATCGCCACCCTCGACCACGTCAGCGGCGGCCGGGCCGGCTGGCGGCCGCAGATCTCGGCGCGGTCCGCCGAGGCACGGCACTTCGGCCGCAGGGAGTTCCCGCCGATCGACCAGGTCCTGAACCGGCCCGGCGGCGTGGACCTGTCCGCGGATCCGCACGTGAACGACCTGTTCGCCGAGGCCGCCGACGCGGTGGAGGTGGCGCGGCGGCTCTGGGACACCTGGGAGGACGACGCCGAGATCCGCGACGTGCCCACCGGCAGGTTCATCGACCGGGACCGGCTGCACTACGCCGACTTCGCCGGGCGGTTCTTCTCGGTCCGCGGGCCGTCGATCACGCCCAGGTCGCCGCAGGGTCAGCCGGTGGTGACCGCGCTCGCGCACGCCCGCCTGCCGTACGAGTTCGCCGCGAGCAGCGCCGACGTCGTGTACGTCACGCCGCAATCGGCCGAGCAGGCCCGCGAGATCGTGGCGGAGGTCAGAGGGTTGTCCGCCGAGCTGAAGATCTTCGCCGACCTGGTCGTCTTCCTGGGCGAGGACGCGGCCCGGCGCAAGGCGCGGCTCGACGAGCTCGACGGCGCCGAGCTCACCTCCGACGCGGCCGTCTTCACCGGCACCCCGGCCGAACTGGCCGAGGTGCTGCTGGAGTGGCGGCGGGCCGGGATCGAGGGGTTCCGGCTGCGGCCGGGGGCGGTGCCGTACGACCTGGAGCAGATCACCAGGGGACTGACGGCGGAGTTGCGGGAGCGCGGCGCGTTCCGGCACGAGTACGAAGCCGGGACGTTGCGCGGGCTGCTCGGCCTGCCGCGCCCGGCCAGCCGCTACGCGGAGGTGTCGTGAAATTTCTTGCCATCACGCTGATTGTGCATAACGACGACAGGTCGCCCACCGAGCGCTTCCGCGAGGTCGTCGACAACGCGGTGCTGGCCGAGGAGCTCGGCTTCGACGGCTTCGGCGTCGGGGAGCGGCACGAGCGGCCGTTCATCTCCTCCTCGCCGCCGGTGGTGCTCAGCCACATCGCGGCCAAGACCACCAGCATCCGCCTGTTCACCGCCGTCACGACGCTGAGCCTGCTGGACCCGGTCCGGGCGTACGAGGACTACGCCACGCTCGACCACCTGTCGGGCGGCCGGCTGGAGCTGATCATCGGCAAGGGCAACGGGGCCGCGCAGGCCCAGCTCTTCCACGTCACCGCCGAGGACCAGTGGGAGCGCAACCGGGAGTCGTACGAGCTGTTCCGCCGCCTCTGGCGGGAGGACAAGGTCACCTGGGAGGGCCGCTTCCGCCCCTCGCTCACCGACGCCGAGACCTGGCCGCGGCCGTTGCAGCAGCCCATCAGGGTCTGGCACGGCAGCGCCACCAGCAAGGAGTCGGTGGACCTGGCCGCCCGTTACGGCGATCCGCTGTTCTCCGCGAACGTCACCAACCCCATCGGCCCCTACGCCGAGCTGATCGAGCACTACCGGGAGCGCTGGGCGCACTACGGGCACGATCCGGCGGACGCGCTCGTGGGCGCGGGGACGGCGGGCTACTACGCGGCCCGCACCTCGCAGGAGGCGATCGCCACGTACCGGCCGGTGTTCGACGCCCGGGTGGCGTTCCAGCGGCGGCTCGGCCTGCCGGTGGTCTTCGCCACGCTGGAGGACGCCATCGAGCGCAGCTCCATCCTGGTCGGCAGCCCGGAGCAGATCATCGACAAGGTGCTGCGCTATCACAAACGTCTCGGGCACGAGGTCATGCACCTGCACGCCGACGCCGACGGGCTGACGCCGAAGCAGCACCGGGACGCGCTGGAGTTGTTCCAGGCCGAGATCGCGCCCGTGTTGCGGGCCGAGATCCCCAGCCGGCCGTTACCCGCAGCCACCGCCGGAGGAGCCTTGTGACGCTGTCCATTCTCGACCTCGCCCCCATCACCTCGGGCCACACCACCGCCGACGCCCTGCGCAACACCATCGACCTCGCCCAGAAGGCCGAGGCGTTCGGCTACCGCCGCTACTGGCTGGCCGAGCACCACTTCGCGCCCGGCGTGGCGAGCTCGGCCCCGGCCGTGCTGATCGCACTGGTGGCGGCGGCCACGAGCACGATCCGCGTCGGATCCGGGGCCGTGCAACTCGGGCACCAGACGCCGCTGTCGGCGGTCGAGCAGTTCGGGCTCATCGACGCGCTGTATCCGGGCCGGATCGACCTCGGGATCGGCCGCTCGGGGCAGCGCCGGGCCGAGCTCGCGACCGCCAGGCCGGACGCCGACGCCGTCGAGCACACCGTGGACGGGCTGCTCATCCCGGCGCCCTTCAACTGGTCGAGCCTGGTCAAGCATCCGCAGCTCGCCTACTACGCCACGCTGCTGCAGCAGCCGGGCGCCCAGACGCCGGACTTCGCCGGCCAGATCGACGACGTGCTCGCCTTCCTGGGCGGCACGCACGAGGCCCGCGCGGTGCCCGGCGAGGGGGCCGAGGTCGAGGTGTGGATCCTCGGCAGCAGCGGCGGGCAGAGCGCGCAGGTGGCGGGGGAGCGGGGGTTGCCGTTCGCGGCCAACTACCACGTCAGCCCGTCCAGCGTGCTGGAGGCGGTCGCGGCCTACCGGGAGGCGTTCAAGCCGTCGGCCGAGCTGTCCGATCCGTACGTGGTCGTGTCGGCCGACGCGGTCGTCGCCGAGGACGAGGCGACGGCGCGCAGGCTGGCCGAGCCGTACGCGCTCTGGGTGCGCAGCATCAGGACCGGGTCCGGCGCGATCCCGTACCCGACGCCGGAGGAGGCCGCCGCGCACGTCTGGACCGACGCCGACCGCGAGCTGGTCAAGGACCGCGTCGACACGCAGTTCGTCGGCACGCCGGACGCCGTGGCCGAGCGGCTGCGCGTGTTGCGCCGGGTGACCGGGGCCGACGAGCTGCTGGTCACGACCATCACCCACGATCATGACGACCGCGTGCGCTCGTACGAGCTGCTCGCCAGAGCCTGGGACCGCCCGTGAAGCGTGCCGCCCCCCTCCTGCTCGCCTTCGCGCTGGTCGCGTGCGGTGCGCAACCCGCCGCCCAGCACGCCCAGACCGCCGCGCTGACCTGGGCCATCGAGTCGCAGCCGATCACGCTCAACCCGCAGCAGTGGTCGCAGAACAAGGTCAGGCTGCTGGTGTTCAACCAGTTCGACGCGCTCGTCTCGCGCGGCGAGGACGGCTCCTTCCAGCCGTGGCTGGCCAAGTCGTGGAAGGTGTCGGAGGACGGGCTGACCTACACCCTCGCCCTGCGGGACGACGTGACCTTCCACGACGGCACGAAGTTCGACGCGGCCTCCGTCAAGGCCAACCTGGACCAGTTCAAGGTCGAGGGCTACAACGCGGCGGTGGCCGCCATCCAGTTACGCGCGTTCGACCGGGCCGAGGTCGTGTCGCCGGACACGCTGGAGATCACGCTCAAGGAGCCGGACGCGCTCTTCCTGGACTTCCTCGCCTCGCCCTACGCCGGGCAGGTCTCGCCGAAGTCGCTGAAGGGCGCCAAGGACCTCAAGTTCGGCGGGCTCGACCTGGTCGGCACCGGGCCGTTCATCCTCGACCGGTACGTCCCCGGCCAGGAGATCCACTACCGCCGCAACCCCGCCTACGCGTGGCCGCCCGCCGGAGCCGGGCACCAGGGCCCCGCACACCTGTCGGAGATCACCTACCGGTTCCTGCCGGAGGCGGCGGTCCGCGTGGGCGCGCTCACCTCCGGCCAGGTGCAGGTCATCGAGGGCGTTCCGGCCACCGAGGTCAGCCTGATCAAGAAGGACCCGAGCCTCACCCTGCGGACGTCGCTGAACTCCGGCACCGCCTACTCCTACTACTTCAACACCTCGCATCCCCCCTTCGACGACCAGCGCGTACGGGAGGCCTTCCGCGAGGCCGTGGACGTGGACGCCGTCCTCACCTCGGTCTACCAGGGCACCGCCACCAGGGCGTGGAGCGTCGCCGGCAAGAGGAGCCCCTTCTACGACGCGAGCCTGGAAGGCGCCTACGGCGGCGACGCGGCCAAGGCCAACGCGCTGCTCGACGCGGCCGGCTGGAAGGAGCGCGACGCCGAGGGCTTCCGGGTCAAGGACGGCAAGCGGCTCACCGTGCGCGAGGTCGCCTCGGCGCCCTACATCCGCGACCGCCGCGACGTCCTCTCCCAGGCCGTCCAGGCGCAGGTCAAGCAGCGCGCCGGCATCGACTTCCAGGTCAAGATCGTGGACCAGGGCAGCGCGCAGAAGGCGCTCGACGACAACGAGTACGAGCTTTTCGGCAACTCCCGGGGCGACTCCGACGTCGGCGCCGCACTCAACCTCATCCTGCCGGCCAAGGGCGCCATCAACCGCACCCGCTTCGCAGATCCCCGCGTGGACAAGTGGCTCGCCGCCGCCACGGCCACCTCCGACCAGGCCGAGCGCAAGGAGCTGTACACCAAGGTGCAGCAGGCGGCGGTGCGGGAGAAGGCGATCGTGTTCCCCGTCTACGTGCCCGCCGACCAGATCGCGGCGAACAAGAGCGTGCAGGGGCTCGGCTTCGACCCCGCGTCCGGCACGCCCGCCGGCGCGTACGACGTGCGGATCGGCACATGATCAAGCGGCTCGGGACCGGGCTCGCCGTCTTATGGGCGGCGGCCACGGCCTCCTACGTCGCGCTGCTGCTCGCGCCCGGCGACACCGTGGACATCCTGGTGGCCGAAGGCCCCGACACCCCGGAGATCCGGGCCGTGATCACCCAGGAGTGGGGGCTCGACCGGCCGCAGATCGCGCAGTACCTCGCCTACCTGTGGCGGCTGCTGCACGGCGACCTCGGCCGCTCCTACCTGCTCCAGCGCAGCGTCGGCGAGATCCTGGCCACGCAGGTGGCGCCCACCGCGCAGCTCACGCTCGCGGCGGCGGGCACCGGCGTGGCGCTGGCCGGGATCATCGCGCTCGTCACGGCCGGGCGCGGCCGGTGGTCGCGCGGCGCCGCCTCGGCGGCGGAGCTCGTGTCGGTGTCGGTGCCGCCGTTCCTGATCGGGCTCGTGCTGCTGGCGGTGTTCTCGTTCACGCTCGGCTGGTTCCCCGTCTCGGGGGCGCAAGGGCCGCAGGCGCTGGTGCTGCCCGCGCTGGCGCTGGGGCTGCCGATGGCCGGCGTGCTCGGCCAGGTGCTGCGCGGCGGGCTCGAACGCGCGCTGGAGCAGCCGTTCGCGGTCACGGCCAGGGCGCGCGGGCTCACCGAGCGCGCGCTGGTCGCCCGGCACGCGCTGCGGCACGCCCTCATCCCCGCCGTGACGCTGGCCGGCTGGTTCACCGGCACGCTGCTGGGCGGGGCGGTGATCACCGAGGTGCTGTTCGGGCGGCCGGGGCTCGGCCAGGTGGCGATGCAGGCGGTGACCGGACGGGACATGCCCGTGGTGATGGCCGTCGTGTTGTTGTCGGCCATCGCGTACGTGCTCATCAGCACCGTGCTCGACCTGGCCTACCGGGTCATCGATCCGCGGATCAGGGGATGACCGTGCGCCTGCTGGCCCCCGCGGCCTTCCTCGTGCTGCTCGCGCTGGCCGTGGCCGCGCCCGGACTGCTCACCGGCGTGGACCCGCTGGCCGCCGACCCGCTCGGCGCCCTCGCCGCGCCCGGCGGCGGCCACTGGTTCGGCAGCGACCACCTCGGCCGCGACGTGCTGGCCAGGGTCGTGCACGGCGCGCGGCACTCGATCAGCATCGGCCTGGCCGCCACCGCCCTGGGCGTCACCTGCGGCGTGCTGCTCGGCCTGGCGGCCGGGTTGTCGCCGAAGTGGCTGGACGAGGCGCTGGCCCGCTCGTTCGACGTGCTGTCCACGCTGCCCGAGCTGCTGCTCGCGCTCCTCGTCGTGGCGATCACCGGGCCGGGCATCGTCAACGTGATCCTGGCCATCGCCGTCGCCCAGGTCCCCAACTACGCCCGCGTGGTACGCGCCCAGACCTTCGTGGTCCGCCGCTCCGGCTACGTCGAGCAGGCCGTCACGTTCGGCCGCTCCCGCCTGGCGATCACCACCGGGCACGTGCTGCCGAACGTGCTCGGCCCCATCCCCGTGCTGGCCACCATCGGGCTGGGCACGGCCGTGATCGCCAGCTCGGGGCTCAGCTTCCTCGGCATGGGGCCGCAACCCCCGGCCGCCGAGTGGGGCGCGATGCTCTCCGAGGCGCGCAACTACCTGCGGGTGGCCTGGTGGGAGGCGCTGTTCCCGGGCGCCGCGATCACGCTGACCGTCGTCTGCCTGACCGTCGTCGGACGGCGGCTGCAACGCCGCTTCGAGGGGAGAACGCCATGACCGTCGTCCGGGGCGAGGCCACCGGCGCCGCCCACGCAGTCCGGGGCGAGGCCGCCGGCGTCGCCGACGTGGATCCGGCCGCTGCGCTGGTGGCCGTCGCGGACCTGCGGGTGAGCTTCGGCGGGACCGAGGTCGTGCGCGGCATCTCGTTGTCGGTCGCGCCCGGTGAGTGCGTGGCCGTCGTCGGCGAGTCCGGCTCCGGCAAGAGCGTCACGGCCAGGACGCTGCTCGGCCTGGCCGGGCCCGGCTCCACGGTGCGGGCGGCCGCGTTCACGCTCGGCGGCCGGGACGCGCTGGCCTTCGGGCCGAAGGACTGGCGGCGGCTGCGCGGCCGCTTCGCCGGGCTGGTGCTGCAGGACGCGCTCGTCTCGCTCGACCCGCTGCGCACCGTGGGCGCGGAGATCACCGAGGTGCTGGCCGTGCACGACGTCGTGCCCAGGTCCTGGCGGGCGGCCCGGGTGCTGGAGCTGCTCGAAGCGGCGGGTGTGCCGGAGCCCGAGCTCCGCGCCGGCCAGCATCCGCACCAGCTCTCCGGCGGGCTGCGGCAGCGGGTGCTGATCGCCTCGGCCATCGCCGCCGACCCCGAGCTGATCATCGCCGACGAGCCGACCACCGCGCTGGACGTCACCGTGCAGGCCCAGATCCTGCGCCTGCTCGCCGCGCGCAAGGCCGCGGGCAGCGCACTGCTGCTGATCAGCCATGACCTCGCCGTCGTGGCCTCGATCGCCGACCGCATCCTGGTCATGCGGGACGGCCGCGTCGTCGAGGAGGGGCCCGCCCTCGACGTGCTGACCGCGCCCGCGCACGACTACACGCGCTCGCTGCTGGCCGCCGTGCCGTCCGCCGCCTCGCGCGGCACCCGGCTGTCCGGCGGCGCGCCGTTCACCCGCCCAGAGCCGAACCGGTCTGCCCAGGTGCTCGCCGGCACGGGCCTGAGCCGCTCGTACGGGCCGCGCCGCGTGGTCGACGACGTCTCCTTCACCCTGCACGAAGGCGAGACGCTGGGCGTCGTCGGCGAGTCGGGCTCGGGCAAGACCACCCTGGCCCGCCTCGCCCTCGGCCTGCTCGAACCCGACCAGGGCCGGGTCACACTGCACCAGCGCCAGTGGAGCGGCCTGCCGGAGCACCGGCGCCGCCCGCTGCGGCGCAGGATCCAGGTCATCTCCCAGAACCCCCTGGACTCCTTCGACCCCCGCCACACCGTCGGCCGCCTGGTCGCCGAGCCGCTGCGGCTGCCCAGGGGCGAGCGCCGTGCCCGCGTGCTGGACCTGCTGGCCCGCGTCGGACTCACCCCGGACCTGGCCGCCCGGCATCCGCGCGAGCTGTCCGGCGGCCAGCGCCAGCGCGTGGCCATCGCCCGCGCCCTCGGCCCCCGCCCCGACGTGCTCGTCTGCGACGAGCCGGTCTCGGCGCTGGACGTCTCGATCCAGGCGCAGGTGCTCGACCTGCTCGCCGAGATCCAGGCCGAGTACGGCACCGCGATGCTCTTCATCAGCCACGACCTGGGCGTCGTCCACCATGTCAGCGACCGGGTGCTGGTCATGAAGGACGGCCGGGTCGTGGAGGAGGGGGACGTGCGCGAGGTGTTCGCCCGGCCCCGGCACGCGTATACGCAGGCCCTGGTCGCGTCCGTGCCCAGGCTGCCCAGGTAACCTGCGCTTCGCCGGGCCCGCGTCGGGAACGATCTCCGGCAACCGAGCACTTCGCAAAGGACGCGACATCGTGGAATCAGGAACGACCCATAGCCCAAGAATCGGCTTCTTCACCCGGCTGCTGGACGACGTGCCGGCGGGTGAGCGCTACCGGCTGGCCGCCGAGCAGATCGAGCACGCGGAAGCCTGCGGGTTCGACACCGCGTGGGTGGCGCAGCACCACTTCGACGGCGCCGAGGGCGGGTTGCCCGCGCCGCTGGTGTTCCTCGCCCACGTCGCCGCCAGGACCAGCCGCATCCGGCTCGGCACCGGCATCATCACCCTGCCGCTCGAACAGCCGGTGCGGGTGGCCGAGGACGCCGCCGTGCTCGACCTGCTGGCCGGCGGGCGGCTGGAGGTGGGCGTGGGCAGCGGCGGCACGCCGTCGTCGTTCGCGCCGTTCGGGCACGACAGCGCCGCCCGCGCGGCCGTCTACGCCGAGCATCTGGCCGTCGTGCGCCAGGCCTGGTCGGGAGAGCCGCTGGCCGGCGGCAGCCGGCTCTATCCGCCGGCGCCCCGGCTGCTCGGGGCGATCTGGGAGGCGACGTTCTCGGTGTCGGGCGGCGCCCGCGCCGGGCGGGCCGGCAACGGGCTGATGTTGTCGCGCACCCAGCCGCGACCGGCCGACGATCCGCAGGCCACGCTGGCCGCCATCCAGCGGCCGATCGTGGACGCCTACTACGAGAACCTGCCGGCCGGGGTGGCCCCCCGCATCATGGCCTCGCGCACCGCGTTCGTGGCCGACAGCAGGGCCGAGGCGCTGCGCTGCGCCGAGCAGGGCCTGGGCCGGGGGCGGCTGCCGTGGGAGCTGCCCGACGGCGACCTCGACAGCCGCATCGCCGCGTTCGACGTGCACGTGGGCACCCCGCAGGACGTCATCGAGAGCCTGCGCGCCGATCCGACCCTCGAACGCGTCACCGACCTGGTCTTCCAGGTGCACTCGGTGGACCCGCCGCATCCGCTCGTCCTGCGGTCGATCGAGCTGCTGGCCGCCGAGGTGGCGCCCGCGCTCGGCTGGCAGCCGAGCGGTTCGGCGGCGCGCAGGTAGCTGGCCGGGCACGCCGCCGGAGCCCCCGATGAGATCTACGAGGCCGTCCACCCGGGGAGGCCGGGGAGGGGACCGGGGAACGGGCGGGTCCGGAGCGTGCCCACCTCGTCCGGCGGCACCGCCGGGCACCTGGCGCCCTTGGCCGGCACGTCGAGCGAGATCAGATAGCGGTCGAACGCCGCCGTCGGGCACTCGCCGCGGCCGTAGACGCCGTGCCCCCACCCCTCATAGGTGAGCAGCCGGGCCTCGTTTCCGATCTGCCGCGCCGCTTCGACCGCCCACGGGTAGGCCGTGGCCGGGTCGTGCAGGGCGTTGCCCAGCAGCAGCGTCGGCGTGCCCGACACACGCAGGCGGTGTTGCGGGTCGGTGGTGACCGACCCGAGACAGGCGAGCGTGAGTGGATGGGCGAGCGCGCTGATCAGCATGTCCGGCGCGATCTTCGCCGACCTGCGCAGGTGGCCCGCCCATTCGCGGTAGTCGCGGACGGGCAGCCGGAAGTCCTGGCAGAAGACGGGGAGCGCGTCGTTGATCACCTCATCGCGTCGCGCCGCCAGGGGTGTGCCAATCGACGGGCACGGTGAGCGTGCCGCACTCGACCGCGGGATTGTCCGCACACGGTGTCCAGGAGATGGCGCCCGTGGCTCCGGCGGCCGGGGCCACGGGCGTGAGAGGCAGGACGAGCCCGAGCAAGAGGGTGAGAACGAGGACTGGTCGTCGCATGTCGCGTCCCATCATCGGGGGACACGATCGTCGGCCAGATCACCCGGCGACGCCATCCGGCTCCGGGAGGAACCTCCCGTCATCCTCAGGTACCGCTCGCGGGCTCAGGGCAGCTTGTACGTCGCGGCCTTGCCGCAGTAGCTGATCCCGATGGGGGAGTTGGGGTGGCGGCACACGGTCACGACCACGCGCTCGATGACCGTGACCCCCGCGGCGTCGGACAGCGTGAAGGAGAGCGGGACCGTCGCGTTGTCGGCCTTGACCGTCTCCGTGTCGACGAGGGTGGTGCCGTTGTAGCCGTTGAAGGTGGCCCGGGAGTGCAGGTTGTCGAGGGCGCACGGCGAGCTGGACGTCTCGTCGGCCAGGTAGCCGCTGACCCGGACGGTCGGCCGGATGACGGGGCCCTGCACCTGTTCCAGGATTCCCTCGGTGATCCCGCGGACGCACGAGTCCCCCGAGTCGGCGTAGAACTTCACCGCCGCCTGCGCCGCCGCCGGCTGAGAAGCGAGCAGGCAGACGGCGGCCACGGCGGATAACGCCGCCCAAGCACGTGAACGCATGGCATCGACCTTCCTTGTGATGGCAGATCCGGCTCACCATCGTGAACCACCGATGTGAGATGTGCCAGCCTTCCGAGGGCGGCAGAGGGCCACTACAGGTCGGTGGCGATGATCTTCTCGATGTTCCGCTCGGCGAGTGCCGTGATGGTGACGAAGGGGTTGACGGTGGTGTTGCCGGGGATCAGCGCGCCGTCGATGACGTACAGGCCGGGATAGGCGGCCAGGCGGCCGTAGTTGTCGGTGGCCCGGTTCAGGACCGCGCCGCCGAGCGGATGGTAGGTGAGGTGGTCGCCCCAGATCTTGTAGATGCCGAAGAGGTCGGTGCGGTAGATCGTCCCCTCCTTGGCGTTGATCTTGTCGAAGATCGTCTTGGCCATGTCGATGGACGGCTGCTTCCAGGCCGTCTGCCAGCTCAGGTCCACCTTGCCCGTCGCGGCGTTCCAGGAGAACTGGGCGCGGTTCGGGTTCCTGGTGATCGACAGGTAGAACGAGGCGAACGTCTCGATGCCGGTGGGCAGCGGCGCGACCTCGGCGAACGCGCCTCCGGCGGCCCAGTTGTCGATGCCGGAGCAGGGGATGGACGACTGGAGGCTGCCCGTCGGGTCCCACAGGTGGTTGGCCCGGCCGCACATGACGTTGCCGTTGTCGCCCCAGCCCTTGCCGACCTCGCCGTTCAGGCTGGGCAGTGAGCCGGTGGCCTTCAGCTTGACCAGCAGCTTGCTGGTGCCGACGCTGCCCGCGGCGAAGAACACCCGCTGCGCGGTCACCCGCTTGGTGGCCGTGACGGCGCCGGTCGTGTCGAGCTGCTCGATGACGACCGTGTAGCCGCCGCCGGTGGCGGGCGCGACCGTGGTGACCCGGTGCAGCGGGGAGATGGCGACCCTGCCGGTGGCCTTGGCCTGGGCGAGGTAGGTCTTCTGCAGGGACTTCTTGCCGTAGTTGTTGCCGTAGAGGATCTCGCCGGCCAGCGCCGACTTGGGGGCGGTGCCGGCCGCCTCCTGCTTCATGTAGTTCCAGTCGTACACGTCGGGCACGAAGACGAACGGGAAGCCGGAGCGCTGGGCGTGTTTGCGGCCGACCCGGGCGTACTGGTAGGCGGCGGTGGTGTCGAACCAGGCCGGGTCGATCAGGCCGACCCCCAGGCCGGCGTTGGCGCGCGGGTAGTAGACGTCGTACATCTCGGCGGCGTCGACCGAGGGGAGGACGGAGGCGAAGTTCTCGCGTTTGGGGGTGACCGCCATGCCGCCGTTCACCAGCGAGCCGCCGCCGACGCCGCGGCCCTGGTAGACCGTGATGCCGGCGAAGTCCTCCGCGTCCAGGATGCCGGTGTGGCGCGGGATGTCCCGGTCGATCGGGAAGCCGAGGAAGTAGTTGAGCGGAGCCTTGGTCCTGGTGCGCAGCCAGTAGGAGCGGTAGTCCGGCTCGCGCGTGTTGCAGAAGATCTTGCCGTCGGTGCCGGGGGTGTCCCAGGCCATGCCCATCTCGACCATGTGCACGTCCACGCCCGCCTGGCCGAGGCGCAGCGCGGCGACCGCGCCGCCGTAGCCGGTGCCGATCACCAGGACGGGGACGCGGGCGCCGTCGGCGATCGGTGCCGACGGGGCCGCGGCGGCGGGTTGCGGGCTGGTGAGCGCGGCGACCCCGAGGGCGCCGGCTCCCGCGATGAATCCGCGGCGTGAGATGCCGATGTCGTGACGCATGAAGCCACTCCTACGGACGGGCCCGCCCGGGGGCGGGGGATGGGCCGCTGGGCAGCCGGCACGTGGTGTCGAGGCCCAGCACATGGTTGAGCCGGCCGAACGCCAGCCACGAGCCGATGCTCATGCTCAGCTCGACGATCTCCAGTTGGCTGTAGCAGGCCGTCATCCGGGACCAGAACTCCTCGTCGAGGCCGTGGTGGTCCAGGGTGTAGCGTTCGGCGTACTCGGCGGCCAGGCGGGTGCGCTCGTCGAAGACGCCGGTGGTGCGCCACTCCGTCACCGCGTCGGCGAAGCCGTCCTCGACCCGCTGCCCGTCCCGCTCCGTGCGCCAGTCCAGGCAGAAGGCGCAGCCGTTGAGCTGCGCGATCCGCAACCGGGCGGCCTCGAACTCGCGCAGGCCGAGGGTCGTGTGGGCGTACACCGCCATGGAGAACTTCGAGGCGGCGATCCCGATGCCGGGGACCATCTCGCCCCACACGTACTCGATCGGGTCCTTGCCCTCGGGGACGTCGATGTTCACGCGGGGTTCTTCCTTCCGAGCCGGCCGGTCGCGGGGCGCAGGGGCACGTCGAGCGCGTCGTAGAGCCCCGGCTCGGCGTCCGCGAGCCAGTCGATGGCGCTCACCAGGCGGCCGGCGGCGGTGGCGTTCCCGCCCGCGGAGTGGTTGCCGTGCTCGTCGGTGGCCTCGACCGTCACCTCGATGCGCGGGTCGCCCTCGATGATCACCCGGTGCGCGCCGTCGCCGCCGCCGGGCGGGCTCGGCCAGTCCGGCGCGCACGACGGGTGGATGCGGGTGACGTGCTCGACGATGATGCGCGGCACGCCCTCGACGACGCCCTGCACCTCGAACCGCACCGCGCCCTGCGTGCCCGCCTCGAACTCGCCCATCGTCGCGGTGCCCACCGTGGCGTCGAGCGGGCGCCGCTGCACACTCTCGCGGATCTCGTCCAGCTCGACGCCGAGTGCCCTGGCCATCAGGCGTACCTGGCCGCCCCAGACCATGGACGGGACCGTCGGGGCGATCATCGGGGGCTCGTAGTCCATCGGCTGGCCCATGCCGACCAGGTAGCGCACCGAGTCGGGCTGGTCGTAGGTGGAGTAGTCGAAGATCTCCTGGCAGCGGACGGCCTCGACGATGGTGCCGAGCCCGCTGATCAGCAGGGGCAGCACGTCGTTGCCCCAGCCGGGGTCGACGCCCGAGACGAACAGGGAGCCGCCGCCGTCGCCGATGGCCGCCAGCACCTGATCCCGCAGCTCGGGCGGGGCGCCGCGCTGGTCGTAGAGCGCGTACAGGGAGGGGGTGACGACCACGGCCCCGGCCCGGACGGCCCGGATGACGTCGGCGAGGGCCTCGTCGGGGCGGATGTCGCCGGAGGCGGCGTAGACGACGGCGCGCGGGCTCGCCGCCAGCACCGCGCCGACGTCGTCGGTCGCCGTGACGCCCAGGTCGTGGCCGAGCCCGGCGAGCTCGCCGGCGTCGCGGCCGGTCTTGGCCGGGTCGTGAACGAGCACGGCCGTGAGCTTCAGCTGCGGATGGGCCTCGACGGCGCGGATGGCCGCGCGTCCGACGTTGCCCGTGCCCCAGACCACCGTGGACATCATGGGCGGAGCGTAGCAAGCGCTTGGTTTGGTGTATAGACGTGATCTGTAACCAGGTCGACATGAGGGCGAAACGGCGCCGGGCCGGCCCGGCGGAAAAACGGATGCCGCCGAGTGGCCCGAGTGGCTGGACCGTCTCGCACGTGCCCTCAGCCCCCGCGCTGGTAAGCGGACAGTAGTCCGTCTGCCGATCAGCAATACCGTCGGGAGGATCGTCGCCGGGCATAGGTGCGAGTCGCGCGGGTGGTGCCTGAGCGCCGCTGTGCGGACAGCGGGCCGTCACGGTCTAGAGTCGGATCGGCGGATACCGAGCTGGGAGGCGTTCATGGCACGTGCTGAGACCGGACCCGATTTCATCGAGGCGCTGGCCCGCGGCCTCGATGTGATCAGGGCGTTCCAGCCGGGCCGTCCCGTCATGTCCCTGACGGAGGTGGCGACCGCTGCCGGCCTGGCCCGGCCCACGGCCCGCCGCATCCTGCTCACGCTGCAGGAGCTCGGCTACGCCAGGAGCGAGCAGGGCGGCTACGCGCTCACCCCGCGAGTGCTGGAGCTGGGCGTGACGTACGTGCGGTCGATGGGGTTGTGGGAGGTGGCCCGGCCGCACATGGAGTGGCTGGTGGCGCGGACCAACGAGTCCTCCTCCATCGCCCAGCTCGACGGCTCCGACATCGTCTACGTCGCCCGGGTGGCCGTGCCCAAGATCGTCACCCTGTCGGTGCAGATCGGGACACGGTTCCCGGCGCTGCAGACCTCTCTCGGCAAGGTGCTGCTGGCCGCGCTGCCGCCCGCCGAGGTGGACCGGGTGCTCGCCGAGCCGAGCCGCTCCGGGGTCGATCCGCGCTGGCGGCCCGAGCCGGACGAGCGGGAGGCGGCGCTGCGCGAGGTCAGGGCGAAGGGGTGGGCGATGACGGACGAGGAGCTCGCCCTGGGGATCCGCAGCGTGGCGGCGCCACTCCGCGACGGCCTCGGCAACGTGATCGCGGCGATCAACGTCAACGCGCACGCCGCCGAGACGTCGGTGGCCCGGCTCGCCGATGAGCACCTGCCGCTGCTGCTCAGGACGGCGGGCGCGATCAGTGCCGACTGGGCGATGTACGAGGCGGTCCCGCACGCGACCGTGTCCTGACGAGCACGGAGCGGCGCGGCGCAGGTCGGCGACCCGGAGCCGCCGGCCGTGGGTCTCGATCCGGACGGCGATCCGGACGGCGCCCGGACGGCGATCCGGGTGGCCGGATGCGGGTCTCGATGTGGGTGGCGCGCGTGCTCAGGTGGCGATGTCCGGATAAGGCAGCGCGAAGTGCGCCAGCCGCTGGGCATACTCCTTCTGGAAACCCAGCGGCTCGGCGTGGTCGCGCTCGAACATGGCGATGAACAGCGTCAGCGTCAGGAACGGATGCGCGCCCAGCTCGAACAGCTTGGGATAGTCGTGGCCGGCCAGCGCCTCGCGCTCGTCGTCGGCGAACCGCAACCAGGTGCTCGCCTCGGCGTCGTGGCAGTTCAGCAGCGCGTTGGCCCGCTCGGCCTCCCACCAGGCCACGGTCGCGCGGGGCTGCTCGCGGTAGCGCTCGACCAGCGCGGGGTCACGGTCGACGGTGAAGAGGAACTTGTTCACCAGGTATCTGCTCATTTGCCGCCTCCGTTCGGATACCAGGTGAAGTACGCCTCCATGGTGTGGAACAGGTCGTAGGTGTCGACGTAGTCGGCCTTCTGGCCCTCGCCCGCCACGCCCATCATCAGCATGAAGTCCATGAACCCGTGGGTGGCGTTGCCGGGCTCCCACAGGCTGTCCAGGGTGACCTCCGCCAGGCTGCCCTCGATGTCCCCGGAGGAGATCCACTCGACGGCCTTGCGGTCGAACGCGGGGTCGGGCCCGTGCGGCCCGAACTGGCGGGGCCCGCCGAGCTCCAGCGACAGGTGGCCGGTGCCGATGACCGCGACGCGCCGGTCCGCCGGCCACGACTCCACCAGCTCCCTGATCAGCCGCCCGAGCTGCACGAACCGCTTCGGCCGCGGCAGCGGCGGGGCGAAGATGTTGGTGTAGATCGGCACGATCGGCAGGTCGCTCTGCGGGCGCAGGGTGATGATCGGGCAGGTGATCGAGTGGTCGATCCGCAACTCGTTGGAGAAGGCCAGGTCGAAGCCGGCGTCCAGGCCTTCGCGCAGGAGGTGCGCCGACAGGTCCTCCTGCCCGGTGAACACCATCCTGGGCAGGCCGAACTCGCGCTCCTCGTTGTGCCAGTTGCCGTCGTAGAAGGGCGCCTTGCCGATCAGGAACTGCGGCATGTTGTCCAGCCAGAGCTGGTGGAAGTGGTCGGACCCGACCATGACCAGCACGTCCGGTCTGGCCCTGGTCAGGGTCTCGCGGAACGCCTCGACCTTGCGCACCCACTCGTCGGCGAACGGCGGGCGGTCCGCGCCGGTGGAGGTGCTGGCCCGGTAGTAGAAGGGGTGGTGGGTGGATGCGATGACCGCGACGAGTTCAGCCATGCGTGCCTCCGTTGGCGAGCGGCTCGGGCGGGATGGAGCGGTTGTTGAGGTCCACCGACAGGAAGATGTCGCCGGCCACCGGACTGCGCAGCTCCTCGGCGAGCTGCCCGATCAGCCCGGCGGTCCTGGCCAGCAGCGCGAAGGCGCGCAGCAGCTCCAGCGGCAGGCCCAGGTCGGCCAGCGCCGCGCCGCAGACGCCGGCGCCGTTGAGCGGCAACGTTCTGCCCAGGACCTGCGGATGCACGCGGCCGATGGCGGCGAACAACGACAGGTGCGGCCCGTACAGCCCCTCTTCGGTGGCGATCTGGAACAGGCGGGGGGTGCGCGGATCGACGTCCTTGTGCACGTGGTGGCCGAGGCCGGGGATCAGCCCGCGCGCCGCGCGCCGGGCGCGCACGGTCTCCAGGGCGAGGGCGTCCCAGCCGGCGTCGTCCGCCGGCGGCGGGTCGTGCGTGGCGAGCACGTCGTGCAGGAAACGCCCGCAGTCCTCGGTGACGCCGAGGAAGCGCGAGCCGCCGCCGAGCAGCCCGGCGGCCAGAGCCCCCTGTACGGAGTCGGGCGCCGACAGGTACGTCAGCCGCGTCACGATCGCGGTGGGCGTGAACCCGTGGTCGGCCAGCGCGGCCAGCACCGCCTCGAACACGCGCGTCTCGCCCGGCGTGGGACGGCGCTGCGTGGCCAGCCAGAACGCCAGCTCCCCGAACCCGACCTCGCCCATCACCTCGGCGGCCAGGTCGTGCCCGAGCAGCGTGATCGACTCCCGCGTAGACGCCCCGAGCGCCGTCGGATACACCTTCGGTGTCCGGTTCTCCTCCGTCACGGCCGCTCTCCTTTCGCGGGCGCGGTGAGCCACGCGCGCAGCTCCGCGCCGTGCTCGTCGAGCTCCGGTGGCGGCAGCGCATAGCTGACGGGTGTCTCCGAGAACCGGATCGGATGCCGGGTCGTCGGCACCGCCCGATCACCCTTCCCCACCTCCACGACGGGGTCGAGCCCGAACCGCTCGGCCATGGCGAACCCGCCGTCGATCGTGTTGATCGGCCCGCTCGGCACCCCGGCCTCGACCAGCAGCTCGAACCACTCCACCGCCCCCCGCAGGGCCAGCCGCCCGACCAGGATCGGGCGCAGCTCGTCGCGGTGCGCGGTGCGATCGGCGTTGCGGGCGAAACGCGGGTCGTCGGCGACCTCGGGGATGCCCAGGACCGCGCAGAGCTTACGGAACTGGCCGTCGTTGGCGGCGGTGACGATGAGGTCGTTGTCGGCGGTCGGCAGCGGCTCGTACGGGAACACGCTCGGATGCGCGTTGCCCATCCGGTAAGGCACGACGCCGCCCGCGACATAGGCGGAGCTGTGGTTGACCAGCCCGGTCAGCGCCGACGACAGCAGGTTCACCTCGACGTGCTGGCCCTGCCCGGTGGCCTCGCGGTGGCGCAGCGCGGCGAGGATGCCGATGACCGCGTGGTTGCCGGCCATCACGTCGAACACCGAGATCCCGGCCCGGTACGGCGGCCCATCGGCGTCTCCGGTGAGGCTCATCAACCCCGACATGGCCTGCACCATCAGGTCGTAGCCCGGCACCCCGGCTCCGGCGCCCGAGCCGAACCCGCTGATGGAGGCGTACACGACGCTGGGGTTCGCCGCCCGCACGGCGTCGAACCCGAGCCCGAACCTGGCCAGCCCGCCGGGCCGGAAGTTCTCGATCAGCACGTCCGCGCGGCTGGCCAGCTCCCTGGCCAGCCCGGCGTCGCCGTCGTCGCGTAGGTCGAGCGCGATGGAGCGCTTGCCCCGGTTGACGCCGAGATAGTAGGTGGAGACCTCCTCGCGCGCCGGCGGCGTCCAGTTGCGAGTGTCGTCCCCCGCAGGCCCCTCGACCTTGATGACGTCGGCGCCGAGGTCCGCCAGCAACATCGTGGCGTAGGGCCCGGCCAGGACTCTGGAGAAGTCGGCCACCAGCACGCCGGACAGCGGGCCTTCGCTCACGCCCCACCTCCATGTTCGCCCAGCGGACGTATGTCCGTAATCGCGATTCTGGCACAGCTCACTGGCGCGGCCCAAGCCCTTGACAGGCACGACGCCGATCGTAGAGTTACGGCGAACAGAGTGACCGTTGACCGGACAGCCGTTCGGCAGATCGGAGTACGGCGATGAGCGAGTTCGAGGCTGGACGGCCCGTGGTGCTGCGCGGCGGCACGGTGCTGCCGATGGACGGCAGGCGGGTGCTGCCCCGCACGGACGTGCTCGTCATCGGCGACACCATCGCGGCCGTCGGGCCCGGGCTGGCGGCGCCTCAGGACGCGGTCGAGATCGACGCCACGGACGGCATCGTCATGCCGGGCATGATCGACACGCACCGGCACATGTGGCAGACGGCGATGCGCGGCTACGGCGCCGACTGGACGCTCACGCAGTACTTCGTCTGGTACTACCTGGAGCACGGCAAGTTGTTCCGGCCCGAGGACGTGCACGCGGGCAACACGCTCGCCGCGATCGAGGCCGTCGACGCCGGCGTCACCACGGTCGTCGACTGGTCACACGGCCTCCAGACGGTCGACCACGCCGACGCCGCCGCCGACGCGCTCCAGGCCGTGCCAGGCCGCCACGTGCTCGCGTACGGCAACATCCAGCAACCGCCGGCCGCGTGGACGACCGCGCCGGAGTTCCGCGACTTCGTCAGCCGGCGGGTCACCGGCGACGACCTGTTCGGCTTCCAGATCGCCTTCGACGTGCTCGGCGATCCGGCCTTCCCGGAGAAGGCGGCGTTCGAGGTGGCGCGGGAGCTGGGGGTGGCCGTCACCACGCACGCCGGGGTGTGGGGCGCCACCAGCGACGAGGGCCTGCGGCTCATGTACGAGCACGGCTTCATGACCCCTGAGACGATCTACGTGCACGCCGCCTCGTTGTCGGCCGACTCCTACCACCGCATCGCGGCCACCGGCGGCTCGATCTCGGTCTCGACGGAGAGCGAGCAGAGCGCGGGCCAGGGTTACCCGCCCACGTGGGCGGTGCGCGCCCACGGCATCCCGGTCTCGCTGTCCATGGACACCAGCGTCTGGTGGAGCGGCGACCTGTTCTCCGCCATGCGCGCCACGCTCGGCGCCGACCGCTCCCGCGAGCACCTGGAGGCGCACGCCAAGGGCGACACCATCACGCACTGCGGCCTGCGGGCCGACCAGGTCGTCGAGTGGGCCACCCGGGGCGGCGCCCGCGCGCTCGGCCGCGATGACCTGGGGGCCGTCGAGCCCGGCAAGAAGGCCGACCTCGTGCTCATCAAGAACGACACGTCACCGGTGTCGTTCCCGCTGCTCAACCCGTTCGGCCACGTGGCGTTCCAGGCTCAGCGCGGCGACGTGCACACCGTCCTGGTCGGCGGGCGCGTCGTCAAGCACGAGCACCGCCTGCTCGGCGTCGACCTGGCCGCGGCCCGCCGTCAGGTGGAGAGCACGGTCGAGCACCTGCGGGCCGCGATGGGCGAGGAGGCGTGGGAGAAGGGCATGAACCCGGACGTCCCCGAGGCGAAGATCCTCGACAACCCCTACACGTACACCGACTACCGCAGCTCCGCCACCCACACCCGCTGAGCAGAGCAGCCCGATCCGCCGGGCGGACGGAAACGCCCATTTGGGGCGGCCCTTCTGGCAATCATGCGTTGACACCGCCCGGAAGCTGTGGGGTACTGCTCATGCCCTTTGCTGGCAGGAATGCCGATCGCCTCGCGACGCACAGGCTCTCGACAGGGAGAGATTCGGGTGGAGTTCTTCATGCTCGGCCCCCTGCGGGCCGAGGTGCGCGATGAGCCACTGGACCTGGGGAGCGCCCGGCAACAGATAGTGTTAGCCGCGCTCTTGCTGGATGTCAACCGGCCGGTCATAGTCGCTCGCCTGATGGAGGCGGTGTACGGCCGCAACTCCCCGGCCACGTCGCGGGCCCAGGTGCAGTCCTGCGTGTCCGCCCTGCGCCGGCTGTTCGGCTCGCACGGCCACCCCCGCCTCATCGTCACCACCCCCGGGGGCTACGCCCTGCGGATCCCCGGCGAATGGGTGGACGCCGAGCGGTTCGCGGCGACCGTGGTCCGGGCCAGGCGGCTCAGGGAGCTCCGGCGGCACGCGGAGGCGGCCAGGCTCTTCCGCGCGGCGCTGTCCCTGTGGCGCGGCCCGCCTTTCGACGGCATCAGGAGCGAGCAGGTGCGCTCCGCCGCGAGCCGGCTCACCGAGACGCGGATCAGCACCATCGAGGAGTGCGTGCAACTGGAGCTGGACATCGGCGCGCACCGCGGGCTCGTCTCCGAGCTCGGCCGGCTGGTCGAGGAGCACCCGGCCCGCGAGCGCTTCCGCGCCCAGCTCATGACCGCTCTCTACCGGTCGGGCCGGCGGATGGAGGCGCTGGAGGTCTACCGGCGGACGCGGCAGACCTGGGCCGCGGAGTTCGGCATCGAGCCCAACGCGGACCTGCGCCGGCTCCACCAGGACATCCTGGATCACCATGACATCCTGGACCACCGGGAGAGCAGGGAAGCGCCGCCGGGCGTGCTGCTGCGCCGCGGCGGGCCGGTCATGCTGCCGCCCGGCGTCGAGGACTTCACCGGCCGCGCCGGACTGCTGGCGATCCTCGGCGCCCGCCTGTCCGGCGAGAGCGCGGGCCTCGCCGTCCCCGTCACCGTGCTCGTCGGCCAGGCCGGGGTCGGCAAGACGAGCCTCGCCCTGCAGGTCGCGCACGGCAGCGCCGAGCGGTATCCCGACGGCCGCCTCTACGCCGCCCTGCATGGCAGCTCAGCCCACCGGGCGAGCGCCGAGCAGGTGCTGGAGCAGTTCCTCGTCGTGCTCGGCATGTCCGCCGCCGCGCTGCCGGAAGGGCTGGAGGAGCGCGCGGAGAGGTACCGCGACCTGCTCGCCGGCCGCCGGGCGCTGGTCGTGCTGGACGACGCGGCGAACGAGAGCCAGGTGCTCCCGCTGCTGCCCGGCACCCCCGGCTCGGCCGTCATGGTCACCAGCCGCCGGCGGCTGCCGGGGCTGGCCGGCGCGGTCCACGTCGAGGTGCCGCTCTTCGCGGCCGGGCAATCGGCCGAGCTGCTCGCCCGCATCGTGGGCGCCGAGCGGGCGCGGGCCGAGCCCGAGGCCGCCGCCGCGCTCGCCGGTCTGTGCGGGCACCTGCCGCTGGCGTTGCGCGTCGCCGGCGCGCGCCTGGCCGCCCGGCCGGAGCTCGGCCTGCGGCACCTCGTCGAACGCCTGCGGGACGAGACCCGCCGCCTGGACGAGCTGCGCTTCGGAGACGTGGGGATCCGGGCCGGCCTCTCCGTGATCCACGACGGCCTGACCGAGGGCGCCCGCCGCCTCTTCCGCCGCCTGGCCATCCTCGACGTCCCGGCCTTCCCCGTCTGGGCGGGCGCCGCGCTGCTGAACCGGTCGCCGGCCGACACCGCGGACCTGCTGGACGAGCTCGCCGACGCCCAGCTCGTCGAGACGGCCGGCGTGGGCAGGAGCGCCGGGATCCGCTACCGCTTCCACGACCTCATCAGGGTCTACGCCAAGGAACGCCTGGCCCGCGAGGAACCGCCCGCCGAGCGGAGCGCCGCGCTCGCCCGGCTGCTGGGCGCCCTGCTGCACGTCGCCGAGGCCGTGCACGACCGTCACCTCGGCCGCTACGCCGCCATCCACGGAGACGCCCCGCGCTGGGCGCTGCCGGAGAGGCTGGTCGGCCGGCTCGCCGCCACGCCGGCCGAGTGGCCGCCGCACGAACGCCACCTGCTGATCTCCGGCGTCGGCCAGGCGGCGCGGGCGGGCCTCACCGAGCTCTGCTGGGACCTGGCCGTCAGCCTGGTCCCGATCTTCGAGGCCAGGCTCTCCTTCACCGGCTGGCGGGAGACCCATGACATCGCCCTGGCCGCCGCCCGGCGCGCGGGCGACCGCAGGGGCGAGGGCGCGGTGCTCACCTCGCTGAGCGCGCTGTGCCGGCGGGAGCAGCGGCCGGAGGAGGCGCGGCGGCTGGCCAGGGCCGCCGTCGTGGCGTTCGAGGAGGCCGGCGACGCACGGGGCGCCGCACTGGCCGGGCTGGGCCTCGTGGCCGCGCGCCGCGTCGGCCTGATCCGATTACGCGGGGCAAGGCCGGACGCTCAGGCGTTCGAGGGAAGTGGGAACAGATCCTGATGCCCGATCACATCGTCAAGAGGCGGCTCGCCGCGTTCGCCTGCGCCGGAACCGTGCTCGCCGTGGCACTCGGAGCCTGCACGACACCGGTGGACGAGCCCTCCGCCGGAGCCGTCGTGATCAACGTCGGCTCGCTCTACGAGCCGCAGAACCTCGACAACGCGGGCGGCGGCGGCCAGGGCGTGACCGAGGCGCTGGCCGGCAACGTCTACGAGGGCCTCTTCCGGCTGACCGACGACGGCAAGGTGAACAACCTGCTCGCGGCGGGCTACCAGGTCAGCGACGACGGCCTCACCTACACCTTCACGTTGCGCGAGGGCGTGCGCTTCCACTCCGGCGACCCGCTCACCGGCGACGACGTCGCGTACAGCATCGAGCGCATCCTCGCCGCGGGCTCCAAGTCCTCGCGCACGAGCCTGCTCAGCATGATCCGCGACGTCCGGACCCCGGACGCCGGCACCGTCGTGATCAAGCTGTCCAGCAGGTCGATCTCGCTGGTGTACAACCTGAGCCAGGTCTGGATCGTCAACGACGAGGTCAAGCGGCCGACCACCACCGAGGACGGCACCGGCCCGTACAAGCTGGGCGAGTGGCGGCGCGGCTCCTCGCTGAGCCTGGACCGGTTCGGCGGCTATTGGGGCGCCCCGGCCAAGAGCGACCAGGTGGTCTTCCACTACTTCACCGACGCCAGCGCGCTGAACAACGCGCTGCTCACCGGCGCCGTCGACGTGGTGACCAGCGAGCAGAGCCCCGACGCCCTGGCCCAGTTCACCGAGGGCGCCGACTTCAGGATCAGCGAGGGGCAGTCCACCACCAAGCTGCTGCTCGCCTTCAACGACCGCAGGCCGCCCTTCGACAAGGTGCTCGTCCGCAAGGCCGTCAGCTCCGCCATCGACGAGCGCAAGCTGCTGGAGTCGATCTGGGGCGGGTACGGCACGCTGATCGGCTCGATGGTGCCGCCGACCGACCCGTGGTACGAGGACCTGTCCGGGGTGAACCCCTACGACCCGGCGCTGGCCAGGACACAGCTCGCCCAGGCCGGATACCCGTCGGGCTTCACCTTCACCCTGGACACCCCCAGCTACGACCCGCATCCCACCATCGCCACGTTCGTCAAGTCCGAGCTGGCCAAGGTCGGCATCACGGTGACCATCAGGTCCATCACCGCCGACGAGTGGTACAGCCGGATCTTCCAGCGCCACGACTTCGCCGCGACCCTGCAGGAGCACGTCAACGACCGGGACATCCGCTGGTACGGCGACCCCGCCTTCTACTGGGGCTACGACAACCCGCGGGTCACCGCCTGGATCAAGCAGTCGGAGGAGGCGGCCACCGCCGACGAGCAGGCGGCGCTGTTGCGGCGGGTCGCGCGCACGATCGCCGAGGACGCCGCGAGCGACTGGCTGTATCTCAACCCGCAGATCGTGGTCAGCTCGGCGAAGGTGAGCGGCTACGCCGTCAACGGGCTGAACGCGCAGTTCCACGTCTACGACATCGTCAAGCGATAGCCGCCCGTGGCCGCCTACCTGCTGCGCAGGACCCTGCTGCTGGCCGTCTCGCTCCTGGTCGCGAGCGCGGTGTTGTTCCTGCTGCTCAGACTGCTGCCGGGCGACGCCGCCGCCTCGATGCTCGCGCTGGACGCGACCCCCGGGCAGACGGCCGCCGTGCGGCGCGCGCTCGGCCTGGACCGGCCGCTGTCCGAGCAGTTCGCCACCTGGCTCGGCGGCCTGGCCACGCTCGACTTCGGCGACTCCTTCGTCAGCTCGCTGCCCGTGGGCGCCGAGATCGCCGCGCGGCTGACGGTCACGGTGCCGCTGACGCTCGCGGCGTTCACGCTGTCGGTCCTCCTCTCGGTGCCCGCCGGGTTCCTGACGGCGTTCCGGCGCGGCACCTGGTACGGCTCCCTGCTCGGCGGGCTGACCCAGCTCGGCGTGGCCATCCCGGTCTTCTGGGCGGGCATGTTGCTGATCACCGTGTTCGCGCTGCGCCTGCGGCTGCTGCCGGCCGGCGGGTTCCCCCCGGACGGCTGGGCGGACCCGGCGGCGGCGCTCACGTCGCTGACGCTGCCCGTCCTCACCATCACCCTGATCATGTCCGCCGGCCTGATCCGCTACGTGCACTCGGCGGCCCTGGACGTGCTGGACAGCGACTACCTGCGGACCGCGCGGGCGCTGGGCTCGTCGCTGCGCGGGGCGATCCTCCGGCACGGCCTGCGCAACGCCGCCGCGCCCGTGGTGTCGATCCTCGGCATCGAGCTGGCCACGACCTTCCTCGGCGCGGTCGTCGTGGAGGCCGTCTTCGCCCTGCCGGGGCTCGGCAGCATGCTGGTCAAGGCGTTCGCCCAGCACGACTATCCGGTGATCCAGGGCGTCCTCGCGCTGAGCACGTTCACGGTGCTGCTGGTCGGCTTCCTGGCCGATCTCCTCCAGCGGCTCATCGATCCCCGGCTCCGCCGTACCGTGACGGGCCGGCCGGCGTGAATCGCAGGCTGGCGACCGGCTGCGCGCTCGTCGCGCTGATCGCCGTGCCGGCGCTGCTGACGCTGGTCTGGACGCCTTTCGATGCGGCCGACACCACGGGAGGCCGGCTCACGCCGCCGGGGCCCGCGCATCCGCTGGGCACCGACCGGCTCGGCCGGGACCTGCTCACCCAGGTCATGATCGGGGCCCGCGTCGCGCTGGTGACGGGTGCCGGAGCGATCGTCATCGGCGGGCTCCTGGGGCTGGCCGCCGGGTTGTCGGCCGGCTTCGCCGGGCGCTGGCTGGACGACTTCCTGGCCGTCGTGCTCGACCTCCTCATCGCCTTCCCCGCCCTGCTGCTGGCCATGCTCGTGGTCGCCGCCATGGAGGCGTCCCTGCTCGCCTCCGTGCTGGCGATCGGCCTGGCCATGTCGGCCGTCGTCGCACGGCTGACCCGGGTGCTGGTCAAGCGGGTGCTGGCGCAGGACTACATCACCGCCGCCCGCACGTCGGGCACCTCGTGGCCGCGGATCGTCACCGGCCACGTCCTGCCGAACATCTGGCCCGCGCTCTCGGTCAACCTGGCGCTGCAGCTCGGTCTCGCCGTGCTCGCCGAGGCGAGCCTGTCGTATCTCGGCCTGGGCGCGCCGCCGCCGAACGCCTCCTGGGGGCACCTGCTGCGGGAGGCCCAGTCGACGGTGTTCACCGCGCCGATCAGCGTCGTCGCGCCCGGCCTGCTCCTGGCGATGCTCGTCGTCGGCGCGAACCTGGTCGCGGAGGGCGTCCGCGAGAGCGCCGATCCGACCCTGAGGAGGTCCCGATGACCCTGCTCCAGGTGGACGAGCTGAGCGTGCGCTCGGCCGACGGGCGCGCCCTGGTCTCCGGGGTGTCCTTCGCGCTGGAGCCGGGGGAGCGGCTCGGCGTGATCGGGGAGTCCGGCTCCGGCAAGTCGCTGACCGCGCTGGCGGTCCTGGGCCTGCTGCCCCAGGGGATGCGCGCCGCGGGCAGCGTGCGCCTGGCCGGCGTGGAGGTGGTGGGGGCGCCGGAACGGCGGCTGAACCGGCTGCGCGGCCGTGCGGTGGCCGCGGTCTTCCAGGAGCCGCTGACCGCGCTCGACCCGCTGCGCCGGCTCGGCGCGCAGGTCGCCGAGCCGCTGCGCCGCCATCGCGGGCTGCGCGGCCAGGCCCTGCGACGTGCGGTTATCGACGCCCTATCGGAGGTACGGCTGCCCGCGCGCGTCGCCGATGCTTATCCGCACGAGATCTCCGGCGGTCAGCGGCAGCGGGTGGCCATCGCCATGGCCCTGGCCTGCCGGCCCGCGCTGCTGATCGCCGACGAGCCGACCACCGCGCTGGACACCACCGTGCAGGCCGGCGTCCTCGATTTGCTGGACGGCCTGGTGACGGAGTCGGGCACGGGGCTGCTGTTCATCGGCCACGACCTCGCGGTCGTGGCGGGCATCGCCGGGAGGCTGCTGGTGCTGCACGACGGCCGGGCCGTGGAGACGGGGGCGGTCGCCGACCTCGTGCGCGCGCCCGGCCATCCCCGTACGCGGGAGCTGGTGGACGGCGCCAGGCGGCTGCACCGCGCACTCGACGGGATCGCCGGATGAACAGCCCGGTGCTGGAGGTCAGGGAGGCCGGTTTCGCCTATCGGCGCGGCCCCGCCGTGCTCAGCGGCGTCTCCTTCTCCGTCGCCCAGGGCCGCAGCCTGGCCCTCGTGGGCGAGTCGGGAGCGGGCAAGACCACCCTGGTACGCCTCCTGCTGGGCCTGCTGAAGCCCACCTCGGGAGAGGTGCTGCTGGACGGGGCGGCGCTGCGCGGACGCGAGCGGCACCTGCGGCGCTCGGTCCAGCCGGTCTTCCAGGACTGCTATTCCTCCCTGGACCCCAGGCAGCGGGTGGACGGCATCGTCGCCGAGCCGCTGCGCTCGCTCGGGGTGGTCCGGGGGCCCGGCCGGCGCGCGGAGCTGGCCCGCCGGGTGGCCGAGGCGCTGAGCTGGGTCGGGCTGCCGGAGGACGCGGCGCGCCGCTATCCCCACGAGTTCTCCGGCGGGCAGCGCCAGCGGATCGCCATCGCGCGGGCGATCGTGTGCGGGCCCCGCGTGCTGCTGGCCGACGAGCCGGTCAGCGCCCTCGACGTCACCACCAAGACCCACCTCATCGACCTGGTCGCCGAGCTGCGGAAACGGTGGGGGCTGACGGTCGTGATGGTCTCCCACGACCTCACCGTGGTGGCGTCGTTGTGTGAGGAGACGGTGGTGCTGGAGCGGGGGCGGGTGGTCGAGCAGGGGCCCACGGCGATGGTGCTGGGGGCGCCGGAGCATCCGTACACCCGCCGTCTGGTGGCAAGCGTTCCGAGATTGCCCGGCTGACCTGCGGTTATTGAATTCCGCTGGAGAGAGTGGCGAAGGAGAAGCGAATCGATATCGAGTCGATGGCGCTCTTTCTTACCTTCAATACAGCACAGCAAACCGGGTGAAAGTTAAAGAAAGAGCCGAGGCCCACAATGAAGAAGACCCTGCGCAGCCGCGTCGCCAGACTCGCCGCCATCATCGCCGTAGCCATGGTCGTCGTCCCCAGCATGAGCACCCCCGCGTCGGCGGACAGCACGGACGGTCCGCAGATCTCGCTGTCCATCGTCCGTCTCGCCTGCTGCTCGACCTATCCCTAATCGGTGGTCTTCTCGTCGCTGATGGTAATTAATATTCCGGTAGCCGAGACAAGCGTTAAGAAGTATCATCTAGGCACAAAGCGCAAATGTTCAAGGGTCGCGCTGGCATCGACGGGAGATGCGAGTGGGATTTGGCATCTTAGGTCCCCTCGAAGTCACGTTGGACGGCCGGAGGGTGGACCTCGGGGGAACCAGGCAGCAGACGGCGATGGCCCTGCTCCTGCTTGACACCGGTCGTGCGGTCAGCATGGCCAGGCTGATGGAAGCCGTCTACGGCGACGATCCGCCCACGACCTCCCGCGCACAGATCCAGATCTGCATCTCCGCGCTGCGACGCCTGTTCGCCTCACGCGGCAGGCCCGACATCATCATCACTCAGCCTCAGGGCTACGCCGTCAGCGTGCCCGACGACGAGTACGACGCCCGTCGCTTCGAGATTCTCATCGCCCAGGCGCGCAAGAAGCGCAAGGAGCGCAAGCTCGACGAGGCCGTCACGCGCTATCGCGAAGCTCTCGCCCTATGGCGCGGACCCGCGCTGGAGGGCATACAGAGCCGGCTCGTGCAATCCATGGCGCTCCGGCTCGACGAGGACCGCGTCTCCGCCAACGAGGACTGCATCGATCTCGAACTGGACCTCGGCCGGCACCACGAACTGGTGAGCGAGCTCACCGCGCTGGTTGAAGAGCAGCCGCTCCGCGAGCGGCTGCGCGGCCAGCTCATGCTGGCGCTCTACCGCTCGGGCCGGCAGGCAGAGGCCCTGCAGGCCTACCGCCGGGCCAGGCAGACCATCGTCGACGAGCTGGGGATCGAGCCCAACGAGCAGTTGCAGCAGCTTGAGCACGCCATCCTCACCTCGGCTCCGAGCCTCAACCCGCCGGCGCCCGCGCCCTCGGTCGTGCTCACGCCCGACGTGCAGCAGGCCGTGCCGCGGCTGCTGCCCACCGACATCGCCGACTTCTCCGGCCGCACCAAGCAGGTCGACGAGATCCTCGAACGGCTGGTGACGGTGGCGGGAGACCGCTCGGGGTACGCCGTGCCCATCATCGCCCTGGTCGGCAAGCCGGGCATCGGCAAGAGCACCATCGCCGTGCACGCCTCGCACCGCGTCGCCGAGCACTATCCCGACGGCCAGCTCTTCGCCGACCTGCACGCCGGCTCCTCGCGCCCGGTCAGCCCCAGGCACGTGCTGGAGCGCTTCCTGCGCGCCCTCGGCGTCAGAGGCGAGGCGATGCCGGAGGGCCTGGAGGAGCGGGCCGAGATGTACCGCGCCCTGCTCGCCGACCGGCGGGTCCTGACCGTCCTCGACGACGTCGGCTCCGAGAGCCAGGTCCTGCCGCTCCTGCCCGGCGCCCACAGCTCGGCCGTGATCATCAGCAGCCGCAGCCGGCTGGCCGGCCTGCCCGGCGCGATCCACATCGACGTCGAGATCTTCGACTCGGCGCAGTCGCTCGATCTGCTCTCCAGCATCGCCGGCGCCGAACGCGTGCAGTCGGAGCCGGAGGCCACGATGGCGCTGGCCACGCTCTGCGGTCACCTGCCGCTCGCGCTGCGCATCGCCGGCGCGCGCCTGGCCGCCCGGCCGCACTGGAGCGTCGAGCAGCTCGTGGACCGGCTGCTGGACGAGACCCGCCGGCTCGACGAGCTCAAGCACGGCGACATGGGCATCAGGGCGAGCATCTCGCTGACGTACGAGAGCGTCGGGGAGGACGCCAGGCGGCTGTTCCGCCGGCTCGCGATCCTGGACTCGCCGATCTTCTCCGCCTGGACCGCCGTCGCCCTGCTGGACCGGCGCATCGACGAGGGCCAGGACCTGCTGGACGAGCTCGCCGACGCGCAGCTCGTGGAGACCACCGGCACCGGGCGCGGCCTGCACACCCAATACCGCTTCCACGACCTCATCAGGGTCTTCGCCCGCGAGCGGCTGGCGGCCGAGGAGACGGCCGCCGAGCGCGGCGCGGCGCTGGCCCGCGTGCTCAGCGGGCTGCTCTCGCTGGTGGACGCGGCCCGCCGCCGCGAGTACGAGGACTGGATGTTGCTGGGCGCGCCGATGGCCTGGTCCCTGCCGGACGCCCTCGTCGAGCGGCTGGTCGAGGAGCCGCTGGCCTGGTTCGAGCGCGAGCGGACCAACCTCGTCTCCGGCATCAGGCAGGCGGCGCAGGCGGGGTTCACGGAGATCTGCTGGGGTCTGGCCATCGGCGCGGCCACGTTCTTCCAGTCACGCGTCTACTTCGACGACTGGCGCGACACCCAGCGCATCGCGCTGGCCGCCGCCCGCGAGGCCGGAGACCGCCGCGGCCAGGCGATCATGCTCTACAACACGGGCGGCCTGGCGAGCTCCGAGCAGCGCTACGACGACGCGCGCCACGATCTCGAGTCCGCGATCGACCTGTTCGCCGAGATCGGCGACGAGCGGGGTCTCGGCGTGGTGCTGGCCAACCGGGGCTACCTGGACCTGATGACGGGCCGGTTCGAGGAGGCCGCCACCCATTTCGAGCGGGCGCTGGAGTTGTCGCGCCGCTCCGGGTCCCCCAGCATCACGATCTACGTGCTGAACAACCTGGCGCAGGTCAAGCTGGAGTGCGACGACGCCGAAGCCGCCGCCCGGTTGTTGTCGGAGGCGCGGGAGCTGGTGCCGCAGGGCGTGGGCTCGCGGGTGCAGTCGCTGGTGCTGTTCCGCCTGGGCCAGGCGCACCTGCGCCAGGACGAGCCGCGCCGGGCCGTGGAGGTGCTGGAGGAGGCGCTGGCCGCCATCCAGGAGACCGGCGATCCCCGGGGCGAGGCGTACGTGCTGCACTGCATGGGGCTGGCCTGGCTGAACCTCGGCGAGTTCGAGGAGGCGGGCAGCCGGCTGCGGCACGCGCTGCTGCTGGCGAACACCTCGGGCGACCGGCTCGCGAAGGGCCGTGCGCTGGCCGGGCTGAGCGAGCTGCTCCTGGCCGAGGGGAATCCGGCCGAGGCCGTGACCTGTCTCGGGCAGGCGCTGGAGCAGTTCGGCATGGTGAGCGTGCCGCTCGACGAGGCCCGGGTGCTCAGCATGCTGGGCGACGCGCACGCCGCACTCGGGCACGTCGAGGAGTCCCGCGAGGCGCGGGCCAGGGCGGTCGAGGTCACCTGGAAGATCGACACGGTGGTGGCGCAGCGCCTGCGCGCCCAGCTCGCCGAGCGCATGGACGCGCACGCGGACGCGACCGCCGACGAGTGACAGGCGCCCGCACCCTTGATGATCTCTATCGTTTCGCTATCGCCGTACCTTCCCCCCGGCAATAGTGGGGCAAAGGCGGATCGATAACCGGGCGCGTGAAGCTGAGGCAGACCGATGCCTGGAGATCGGAAGCCGTCATGTCGTCTGAGCCAAGCGCCCTGAGCGCCGTGGACCCCTCCGCCGTCCGGGCACCAGAGCCCGTCACGGACGTTCCGGCAGGTGGGTGAGCCACTGATGAGCATCGTCGCGGAAGCCGTGGACGGGGTCTACGGCCGATCGGTGAGCGGTCTCCGGGCGAGCCTGGAGCATGCGATGGACGGACTGTGGCTGCCCCTGGCGAACTCGGAGACGGACACGGACGGCCGCATCAGCGAATGGGCCGCGCTGACCCTGGCTCGCGGGCTCTATCGCATCATCTTCGACAGCGATCAATATTTCGTCGGCCTCGGAGTGGTGGCCGCCTACCCCGAGATCTGCGTGATCTTCCGGATGCACAGCGAGGCGGACGCGTGCAAGGTCCAGGTGCTGCTGGCCCCGCATTCGTACTCCACATATTTCGGCACCGCCAGTTGAGGGAGAGAGCATGAGAACGACCAGACGAGTCGCCGCCCGCTACTCGGCGTTCCCCCCTGTCGACCTCCCCGACCGGATGTGGCCGGGCCGGACGATCACCACCGCGCCGCGCTGGCTCTCCACGGATCTGCGGGACGGCAACCAGGCGCTGGTCAACCCGATGGACCCGGAACGCAAGCTGGCGATGTTCACCCTTTTGCTGGACATGGGCTACAAGGAGATCGAGGTCGGTTTCCCCGTGGCCAGCCAGGACGACCACGACTTCGTCCGGCTGCTCATCGAGCGGGACCTGATCCCCGACGACGTGCGGATCTCGGTGCTGACGCAGGCGCGTGACGAGCTGATCCACCGCACGGTCGAAAGCCTGGAAGGGGCCGCCCGCGCCACCGTGCACGTCTACAACGCCACGTCCCCCATGTTCCGCCAGATGGTGTTCGGCATGACCAGGGACGAGTGCAAGGACATGGCGGTGCAGGCCACCCGGCTGCTGATGAAGTACGCCGAGAAGACGCTCGGCGACTGCGACTTCGGCTACCAGTACTCACCCGAGCTGTTCAACCAGACCGAGCTCGACTTCTCCCTGGAGGTCTGCGAGGCCGTCATGGACGTCTGGCAGCCCGAGCCCGGCCGCGGGATCATCCTCAACTTCCCCACCACGGTCGAGAGCTCGTCGCCGAACGTGTTCGCCGACCAGATCGAATGGCTCGACCGGAACCTGAGCAGGCGGGAGCACGTCTGCCTGTCGATCCACCCGCACAACGACCGCGGCACCGGCGTGGCCACCGCCGAGCTGGCGATGCTGGCCGGCGCCGAGCGCGTCGAGGGGTGCCTGTTCGGCAACGGCGAGCGGGCGGGCAACGTCGACCTCGTCACCCTGGGGCTGAACCTGCTGACCCAGGGCGTCGACCCCGGCATCGACTTCTCCGGCATCGACACGATCAGGCGCACCGTGGAGTACTGCAACGAGGTGCCCGTGCACCCGCGTCACCCCTACGGCGGCGACCTCGTCTACACCGCCTTCTCCGGCTCGCACCAGGACGCCATCAAGAAGGGCTTCGACGCCATGGAGCGCGAGGCCCGGCGGCGCGGGACCGCCATGGACGAGCTGCCGTGGGCGATGCCGTACCTGCCGCTGGACCCCGAGGACGTCGGCCGCACGTACGAGGCCGTCGTGCGGATCAACAGCCAGTCGGGCAAGGGCGGGGTGGCCTACATCATGGACGCCTGGCACGGCCTGCGCCTGCCGCGCCCGCTGCAGGCGGAGTTCGCCAAGACGGTCCAGGCCGACGCCGACGCGGCCGGCGGCGAGATCGGCCCCGGGCGGGTCAAGGAGCTGTTCGACGCCGAGTACGTGTCCGCGACCCCCATGACGCTGGACGGCGAGCCGGTGACGGCGGAGCTGCACATCGACGGGATGCCGTTCGACGTCGGCGGCGGGCGCACCGAGGCCACGCGGAGCCTGGCGGCGGCCGGCGTCGACGTGCGCGCCGTGTACCGCACGCCCTTCGCCGAGCCGGGCCGGAAGGTGGCCGTCTACGCGGAGTGCCAGGTGCGCGGCCGGCGGTGGTGGGGCGCCGGCATCGACGCCGACGTGGCGGCCGCCGCGCTCGCCGCGGTCCGCTCCGCCGTCATCCGCGGGACCGGCGCCGCGGACATCGTCCGGCGGCCCGCTCCGATAGCCGTCGGATAAACGTTCGAAAGCACGCTCTTCTACGGTCCCATTGTCAGCATGAAACGGCACCCAGAGGAGCGGTGATGAAGCAGATCAGAATCAAGAGGCCGAAATCGTCGAAGTGGGCGGCCTTGGACCTTCGCACTCCAAGCGGCAAGACGCTGAAGTTCTAGGCCCCGAGGACCGGACCCTACGGAAAAAGGGAGGCTGACATGGCCCTGATCGAACGCGACGAGGCACTGGCCTCCCTTGCGGGGTCGCTCGCCGACGCCGTCGGCGGACGCGGGCGGCTGGCCACGGTCAACGGCACCGTCGCCACCGGCAAGAGCGACCTGCTGCTGACCCTGACGGAGCAGGCCATCGACCTGGGCGCGCTGGCCATCACGGCCACCGGCTCCCACGCCGAGCGCGGCCTGCCCCTCGGTGTGCTGAGCCAGCTCATCCACGACGCCCCGCTCCAGCCGCAGGAGCGCGAGCGCGCGCTCGACCTGCTGCACGAGGGCGAGAACGCGGCGTTGTCGTCAGAGCGGCTGGAGCACGTGGACGCGCAGATCGTGCACGCCCTGTGCACCGTGCTGCTGGAGCTGTCCGAGCGCTACCCGCTGCTGATCGTGGTCGACGACGCCCAGCACGCGGACGCGGCCTCGCTGACCTGCCTGGCCTACCTGTGCCGGCGGGTGCGCTTCGCCAAGGTGCTCGTGGTGTTCGGCCACGCCGACCACGGCGCGTACACCGAGACCCCGTTCCAGACCGAGCTGCTGCGCCAGCCGCACTGCCGCAAGATCCAGCTCTCCCTGCTGTCCAGGACCGGTGTGCTGGACCTGGTCGCCGAGCGGCTCGGGCGGGAGACGGCGGAGCGGTTCGCGGCCGGGTGGTTCGCCGGCAGCGGCGGCAACCCGCTGCTGGCGCAGGCGCTCACCGAGGACTACCAGGACGCGGCGCGGATGGCCGAAGAGCCCCCCGCGAGCCTGGTCGCCGGCGACCGGTACGGCCAGGCCGTGCTCTCGCTCCTGCATCGCGTCGACCCGCAGATGCTCCAGGTGGCCGGCGGGCTGGCGGTGCTGGGCTCGGCCGGCCTCGTCGCCGAGCTGCTCGACCTGCCGCACGGCGAGGTGACCAGGGCCGTGCACGCGCTGGGCGTCGCCGGGCTGCTCGCGGGCGACGGGTTCCGCCATCCGGCCGCGCGCGCCGCCGTACTGGAGGGCATGGAGCCGGGGCAGCGCGCCGGCCTGTTCCACCGGGCGGCGGAGCTGACCCACGGCAACGGCGCCCCGGCGGCCGTGGTCGCCGAGCACCTGCTGCGGGCCGGGCAGGCGCCCATGCCGTGGGCGGTCTCCGTGCTGGAGGCCGCCGCCAAGCAGGCGCTGCGCGACGGGCAGGTCGAGCCGGCCGTCGCCTACCTCAAGCTGGCCTGGCAGGCCTGCACCGACGAGGAGCAGCGCGTCGCGATCACCACCGCGCTGGTACGGGCCGAGTGGCGGATCAACCCCAGCGCCTCCGCCGGGCACTTCCCCGAGCTGACCGACGCGATGCACCGGGGCATCCTGCCCGGCTACGACGCGGTGGTGCTGGCCAAGGCGCTGCTCTGGCACGGCCGGTTCGACGACGCGCGTCAGGTGCTCGACCACATCAGCGACTCCGGCGCCGAGCCGGACCAGGCCGCGCTCGCGGAGCTGCTGACCGCGCGCTCCTGGTTGCGCTCGGTCTGCCCGTCCTTCCTCGGGCACCTGGGCCCCGCCGCCGATCCGAGCCGGATGACGATCTCCTCGGTGTCGGCCAACCGGCGCGGGGAGGCCGCCGCCGCGCTGGAGACCGTGCTGACCCGGGGGCCCGACGCGGACCTGATCGCCACGGTCGAGCGCATCCTGCGCAGCTCCAGGCTGGACGGCATCTCGCTGGACACCGTGGAGAACGCGGTGCTCGCGCTCACCTACGGCGGCTCGCCCGAGGCCGCGGCGCCGTGGTGCGACCTGTTCATCGAGGAGGCGATCACCCGCCGCGCGCCCAGCCGCCAGGCCCGGCTGCTCGCGGTCCGCGCCGAGATCGCGCTGCGTCAGGGCGACCTGCCCAGCGCGGAGCGGCACGCCAGGCTCGCACTGGAGATCATGCCGCTGGCGAGCTGGGGGGTGGCCGCCGGCGGTCCGCTGAGCACGCTGGTGATCGCGGCCACGGCCATGGGCCGGTTCGCCGAGGCCAACGACCTTCTGGAGCAGCCCGTACCCGACGCGATGTTCAGGACCCGGTACGGCCTGCACTACCTGCACGCGCGGGGCCGCTACAGCCTGGCGACCGGGCACGCGCGACCGGCGCTCAACGACTTCGAGGAGTGCGGCCGGCTCCTGGGGGAGTGGCGGCTCGACGTCGCGGGCCTCATTCCCTGGCGGGCCGAGGCGGCCGAGGCCTGCCTGCGCCTGGGCTTCCGCGGACAGGCCGCCGAGCTGATCGATGAGCAACTGCGCGGCTGCGGCCCCGGCGCGCCCCGCGTACAGGGGATGACCCTGCGGCTGAAGGCCGCGGCGAGTGAGCTGCCGCAGCGTCCCGCGCTGCTCCGGCGCGCCTCCGAAGTGCTCCAGACCGCAGGCGGCGACCGCTACGAGCTGGCCAGGGCGCTGTGCGACCTCACCGAGGCATACCACGCGCTGGGCGAGTTCCGGCGGGCCGGGATGATGGGCCGCAAGGCGAGCGCGTACGCCCGCGAGTGCGGGGCGGAGCCGCTGCTCAGGTCCCTGTCGAAGGAGCCGGCGCCCGAGGATGCCGCCGCCAGGACCCCCGGCACGGAGGTGACCGCGGTGCTCAGCGACGCCGAGCGGCGCGTCGCCGCGCTGGCCGCCATCGGCTACGCCAACCGGGAGATCGCCGCCAAGTTGTTCATCACGGTGAGCACGGTCGAGCAGCATCTCACGCACACCTACCGCAAACTCAACATCACCCGCCGGGCCGATCTGCCGATCAGCAGCGAGCTGACCCACATCAATCCCTGACGGCGGCAAACGGTCGCCGCCCCTCCCCGAAGTCGGGGAGGGGGGGGGACCCCAGTCCTGATGGGATTTACGCGCCGGGCCGCAAGAATTATAGTGGTAGATAGGAAGGTCGGCGGG
>NZ_JBSFVA010000059.1:0-41568 GCF_053592075.1 Nonomuraea sp. NPDC002799 | reverse complement strand
CGCGGCCCCCCTCCCCCCGGGGGGCGGGGGGGGGGCCCCCCCCCCCCCACCCCGCCCCCGGTCCCGGGTGGCCCCGGTCAGCCGCCGGCCGGCCAGTGGCCGTAGCGGCGCAGGCCGTACAGCAGGGGCCGGGCCTCGGTCAGGGTGGAGATGCGGAACGGCTCGCCGAACACCATGCGCTGCGGCCCCACCGGCACACTCTGGGTCACCCGGCAGTCCGCCACCGAGTGCGCCGCCTCGTACAGATGCGGGCCGCCGTACCCGCTCTCGTGCTCCCACGCCACCAGGTCGAAGCGGTCCGGATCCCCGGAGGCGAACAGCTCCGCCGTCTCCCTGGCCCGCTCGTGCAGCAGGTTGACGGCGAAGCGACCGCTGTCGAGCAGCGCCCGCAACGTCGGGCTCGCCGCGCGGACGCCGATGATCAGCGTCGGCGGCTCGACGCTGGCGCTGCACATCGCCGAGCAGGTCATGCCCCAGTGCTTGCCCAGCCGGTCCGTGGCGGTGATGATCGCCACTCCGCTCGGGAAGCCGGCCATGAAGCCGCGGAAGCGGCCAGGGAGACGATCCGCGGCCGGGGCCGTGGCCTCACTCCGGAGTACGGTCATGCCGCGTCACCTCCTCGCGGCCGGTGTGATGTTCGGTTCCATGGGATCGTCCTTCGCGATCGGCACGTATCGGTCGGCCGCGTTCAGCAGCACACCGCTGAGCCCGGTCGTGATCAGGGCCATGAGGAGAAACGCCAGGTACAGCCCCGACGGCAGGAGACCGGCGCTGTAACCGGCCTGGAGGATGACGATCTCCGTCAGGCCCCTCGTGTTCATCAGCACGGCGAGCCGCGCGCCCGAGGCCGGCGACCGGCCCCCGGCGCGGGCCCCCGCGTAGCTGCCGCCCATCTTGGCCGCGATCGCCACGACGGTGACCACCAGCGCCGCCGGCCAGGAGAAGGCGCCACCGGGGGCCGCCGCCAGCGCGGCGCCGGTGCTGACGAAGAGCACCGGCAACATCGTGCGGCCGATCCGCCCCAGCAGCTCCGCCACCCTCGCCCACGGGCCGGGACGCTCCTCGGCGGGCAGCGCCAGGCCGACGAGCACCGCGCCGAAGACCTCGGTGAGCCCGAAGCCGCCGGTCGCGGTGGCCGCCGCCCACGCGACGGCGCCCACCACGACCGGCGCGGCCCGGGGGAACCTGCCCGCCAGCGAGCGCGGCACCAGCCGCCGCAGCAGCAGCGCGGCGCCCGCCCCCGCCACCAGCACGGCCAGCGCGGCGGCCGGGCCGCCGCCGTGCGCCGCCCCGAGAGCGATCGCGAGCAGCACCCACGTCACGACGTCGATGCCCGAGGCGCTCAGCAGCGACAGCCGCCCCTCCTCGGTGTGCTCCATGCGGCGATCCCGCAGGATCCCGGCCAGGACGGGCACCGCGGTGACCGTCAGCGCGACCGCCACCATCAGCGTGAACGCGACGGCGGGCGCGTCGCCGCGCAACATCGGGTCGCCGCCCTCGATCAGCCACCACGCCACCAGGACGCCGGCGGTCAGCGGGATGACGGCCGAGCCGATCGACAGGCCCGTGGCGGCCCGCAGGAGGCGGCGGTCGAGGCCCGCCCGCATCCCGTGCCCCGTGCCCACCAGGAACAGGGCCACGCCCAGATGGCCGGCCTGGCCGAGCAGCCCCCAGGCGGGCGGCCCGCCCCAGGGCAGGCCGCCCCACTCCACGTGCGGCAGCAGGAGCCAGCCGAAGGCCAGGCAGAGCGCGATCTCGACGACCACCGCCGGCTGGCGGGTCAGGCGGGCGAGCAGCCGCGCGACGAGGACGACGACGACGGTGGCCGCGGCCACGAGCAGGGTTGCCACGGCCATCAGCGCATCTGGGAGAGGTATTCGTACTGGCTGGGCAGGCTCTTGACCAGATCCCTGGACTGATCCCTGATCAACTGGAACTCCTTGTCGGCCGCCGTGCCGTCCATGAGCGCCAGCGCCGGCGCCGGCTTGACCGCCTGCCCGCCGAGACCGAGCAGGATCGCCAGGTAGGAGTACGCCTCGAAGCCGTGGTAGTGGGGGAAGATCGAGGACTCCGTGGGCAGCTTCGCCTTCCACTGCTCCATGCGCTCGGCGAACCCGTCCGGGACCGCCCTGGTCTTGGCGTCGCGCCAGTACCGGTTGTCGTTGCGCGCGGCGCCCCGATAGTGCAGGACGAGGAACTCGCGCACCCCCTCGATCGCCCGCGTCACCGACAGGTTGTACGCGTCCCGCAGCGCGGGATCCCAGTCGGCGGCCGGGAAGTGCTTGACGAGCTGCTCGATGCCGTTCTGGATGAAGAAGATCCCGGTGGACTCCAGGGGCTCGACGAACCCGCTGGACAGGCCGATGGCCACGCAGTTGCCCACCCAGGAGCGCCGGGTGCGGCCGATGCGCATCTTGATGTGGTTGGCCTCCATGTCGTCCGCCTCGGGCCCGACGAACTCGCGCAGCGTGCGCTCGGCCTCCTCCGGTGAGCAGTAGTCGCCGGCGTACACGTAGCCGGTGCCGATGCGGCCGTACAGCGGGATGGTCCAGATCCAGCCCGCCTCCTGGGCGGTGGCCGTGGTGCAGGGCCGCAGTCCCCGGCGTTCCATGTCCACCGGCACGCGCAGCGCGACGGCGCTGTCGTTCGGCAGGTTCTCCTGGAAGGAGATGAACGGCTCCTCCAGCGCCTGGTTGATGAGCAGGCCGCGGAAGCCGGTGCAGTCGATGAACAGGTCGCCCTCGACCTGGCCGTGCTCCCGCGTCTGCACGTGGCTGATCCAGCCGCGCTGGTCGCGGCCCACGTCCAGGACGTCGTCGAGGATCTGTACCGCGCCGCGCTCCTTGGCGTGCTCGGCCAGGAAGGCGGCCAGCAGCGCCGCGTCGAAGTGGTAGGCGTAGGGGAACTGGGTGCCCTGCTCCGACAGCGTGGTCCGGATGCCCTCGGGCTCGGGGTTCTCCACGAAGTCCTGCTCGAACAGCCGGCCGTCGAGGTAGCGCGGCGAGCGATCGGCGTCGGCGATGGCCGCCATCAGGAACGCGTCCCGGTCGAAACGGTCGCCGGGCCGCTTGTGCACCCACCAGTCCGTCAGCGGGAAGCCGTCGACGACCCGCAGCCGCTCGAACGGGTGGTAGAAGTGGTGGCCGGGCTCCCGCCAGTTCTCGAACCGGATGCCGAGCTTGTACGTCGCGTTGCAGTGCGGCATCCAATCCTGCTCACGCAGGCCGAGGAAGCCGAAGAAATGCCGAATGGTGCTGAAAGTGGCCTCGCCGACACCGATCGGCGAGATTCTCTTCGACTCGACCACCGTGACCGCGATGTTGCTCCCGAATGCCGCCCGCAAATACGCGGCCGTCATCCAGCCCGCAGTTCCGCCGCCGACGATGACAACTTTCTTGAGCATGGGAATCCATCCGTTCTCGTGAATTGACTTGCGCACCTGAGTGCATGCGTCACGCGCGCCGGTAGAAGCGCGCGACCGACATCGGGGCGAACACCACGAGAATCGCGGTGATCCAGGCGATCGCGCCGGTGATCGACTGCGGGCTGGCGTGGCCGTCGAGCAGTCCGCGCGAGGCGTCCACGACCAGCGTGATGGGGTTGAGATCGGCGAAGACGCGCAGCCACGTGGGCATGCCGTCGGTCGGCACGAGCGCGGAGCTGCCGAACTGGAAGGGCAGCACCCACAGGGAGGTCACCGTCGAGACGGTGGTGATGCTGCGGACGGAGACCCCGATGAAGACCGCGATCCACGACATGGCGATGCCGAAGCCCATGAGCAGCGCGACCGCGCCGAGCGTGCCCGCCATCCCGCCGAGCAGCCGGAACCCGATGAGCGTCGAGCAGCCGATGATGACGACGAGGCTCAGCAACATCCGCATGCTGTCGGCGATGACCCGGCCCGTCAGCACCGCCGACCTGGAGATGGGCAGCGAGCGGAACCGGTCGACGACCCCGGAGTTGAAGTCCACGGACATCCCGACGCCCGTGGTCCTGGAGATGATCATCAGGTTGATGGCCATGATGCCCGGGATGAAATACTGGGCGTAGTCCGTCACGTTGCCCGCGATGGCGGCGCCGAACACGGCGACGAAGATGACCGAGATGACCACCGGGGTCACCGTCGCGTCGAGCAGCAGGCCGGGCTCGCCCTTGATCTGGACGAGGTTGCGCCGGGTCATCACGGCGGCGTCCCTGAACGCGTCCTTCGGCGAGCGGTTCATGAGTCCTCCCTGGTCAGCGCGAGGAAGACCTCGTCGAGGCTGGGCGTGCGGGTGCCGAACCCGGTGACCGTGACATTGGCGCCGGCCAGGGCCCGCAGGGCGGTGGTCAGGTCTTCGTCGCGGGCCAGCGCCATGTGCAGCACGTTCTCCCCGGACGCGTCGGAGGGTGCGGCCACCGGGGTCAGACCGGCGCGGGCCAGCGCGGCCCTGGCCTCGGCCAGGTCTCCCAGCGCGGTCTGCGCGTACAGAAGCTGGCCGCCGACCCGGGAGCGCAGCTCCTTGGGGGTGCCGCGGGCGATGACCCGGCCGTGGTCCACCACGACCACGTCGTCGGCGAGCACCTCCGCCTCCTCCATGTGCTGGGTGGTCAGCAGCAGGGTCATGCCGTCGTCGGTCATGGTGCGGATGACGTCCCACAACTCCTTGCGGCTGCGCGGGTCGAGCCCGGTGGACGGCTCGTCGAGGTAGAGGATCCGCGGGCGGCCGATCAGGCTGGCGGCCAGGTCGAGGCGGCGGCGCATGCCGCCGGAGTAGCCCTTCGCCGTACGGGCGCCGGAGGCGCTCAGGCCGAACAGCTCCAGCATCTCGTCGGCGCGGGCCCTGGCCCGGCGCGGGCTCTCGCCGAGCAGCCGGGCCAGCATGTAGAGGTTCTCGCGGCCCGAGATGCCCTCGTCGATCGTGGCGTACTGGCCGACGACCGCGATCACCTGCCGGACGCCCTGGGGGTCGCGCATGACGTCGTGCCCGGCGACCACGGCGCGGCCCGAGTCCGGGCGCTCCAGGGTGGACAGGATCCTGACGATCGTGGTCTTGCCCGCGCCGTTGGGGCCGAGCAGGCCCAGCACGGTCCCGGCGGGCACGTCGAGGTCGACGCCCTTGAGCGCCGCCACCTCGCCGAAGCGCTTGGTCAGGCCCTCGACGACGATCCCGCCGCCGGTCATCGGGTCACCGCCGTGGGGTGGCCCATGGACACCAGGATCTCGCGCGGGCCCTCATAGGGCTCGCGGCTGTGGGCGGTGCGCAGGTTGTCGACGATCATCAGGTCGCCGTCGCGCCACGGCTCGCGTACCGTGCACGTCTCGTAGACCTTGTTGATCAGCTCGACCTCCTCGGGGCCGATCGGCTCGCCGTCGCCGTAGAAGGTGTTGAACGGCAGGCGGCCGGGGCCGTACACCTCCACGAGGTACTCGCGCACCTCCGGGCTCATCGTCCAGGCGTTCAGGAAGGCGACCTGGTTGAACCAGCAGCGCCGCCCGGTGACCGGGTGGGTGATGACGGCGGGCCTGCGCTGCCGCGTCGACAGCCCGCCGTCCCGCCACTCGGCCTCGATCCCGTGGTCGCGGCAGTACGCTTCCACGCGGGCCGGATCGGTGGTGCCGAAGGCGTCCTGCCAGGGCACCCCGATGTCGTCGTTGTAGTGCCGGGTCAGCACCCAGCCTTCGCGTTCGAACCGCTCGACCAGCTCGCCGGGCAGCCGCTCCAGCACGGCCGCGGCGTCGGCCAGCGCGGTGATCCCGCCGCTCGCGGGCGCCGTGCGGCAGCCGAACAGCAACAACCGGGGCGGCTCGGCCAGGTGGCTCAGCTCGTGGTGCATGCACATCGGCTGGTCCGGCGGCCAGAGCGAGGAGGAGTACACCCCGCCGCCGTGGTCGTGGCGCGGGGCGAAGCCCTCCCGCTCGGGCATCGGCTCGCCGAGCAGCTCGCTCGCCACCCGCCGCATGCCCGCGATCCCGTCCAGGGCGAGCCCCCGGACGAGGACCGCGCCGTGCTCGGCGGCGAGCGCCGCCGGGTCCTGCTCGCGCAGCCAGGCGGCGTCCGCCCCGGCCGGCGCGGCGAGCACGGCCGGCCGGCCAGGGGCCAGGGTCAGCGTGGGCGGGTGGTCGCGGCCGGCCGCCGGCGCGGCCGGCCGGCCGGTGGCCGAGCCCGGCCAGGGCGGCCGGTCGGAGGCGAGGGGCTCAGGAGCGGGCTGCTCGGCGGCGAGTCGTTCGGGGGCGAGTCGGTCAAGGGCGGGCCGCTCGGGGATGAGGGCGGTGTCGGGCATGTCGTGGCTACCTCCGTCGATGAATGATGCGAAGTCGGCGAGCACGGGGTACGCGGCGAGCGTCCTGGGCGTGGCCTGCGCGCCCAGCTTGGCCAGGAAGCCGATCGCCGACAGCGACGTCCCGCCCAGGGCGAAGAAGTCGTCGCCGCGCCCGACGCGGTCCTCGGGAACGCGCAGGACCCGGGCCCAGAGCGCGGCCAGGCGCCGCTCGGTCGCCGTCACGGGCGGCTCGTACGCCGACGACGCCTGCCACGACTCCCGCGCCAGCCCGGCCAGCCGCCTCTTGTCGATCTTCCCGTTCGCGGTCAGCGGCAACGACTCCATCCAGTGCGCCCGCGCGGGCACCATGTACGCCGGCAACGTCTCCGACAGCGCGGCCCGCGCCACGTCCGCTGCGAGGGCCGGGTCGGCCGTGTAGAAGGCGACGAGCTGCCGGCCGCTGTCCGTGGTCTCGGCCACGACCACCGCGCCGTCACGGATCCCCGGCACGTCCGCCAGCGCGCTCTCGACCTCGCCGAGCTCGATCCGGTGCCCGCGGATCTTGACCTGCCCGTCCCTGCGGCCGAGGAAGGCCAGCTTGCCGTCGGGCCGCCAGTATCCGAAGTCGCCCGACCGGTACAGGCGCTCGCCCGGCCGGTGCGGGTCGCCGGCGAACGCCAGCAGCGTGCGCTCCGGGTCGCCGACGTAGCAGCGCGCCACGCAGCGCCCGGAGAAGGCGATCTCGCCCGGCGAGCCGAGCGGGACCGGCCGGTCGCCCTCGTCCAGGACGTAGACGCGCGCGCCGCCGATCGGCGCCCCGATGGGCACGCCGTCCCCGTCCGGGGGCCGGCGCAGCAGCTCGTGGTTGGTGTCGTCGTGCGTCTCGGTCAGCCCGTACGCGTTGAGCACCCCGACCCCCGGGAAGCGGGCGAACCAGCGCGACAGCAGCTCCTTCTTCACCGCCTCCCCGGTCACCGACAGGAAGCGCAGGTCCGGCAGGTCACGCGGCTCGTCGTCGAGGTGGGTGAGCACGGCCTCCAGGTACGACGGGACGAGCTGCGCCACGTTGACCCGGCGCTCGGCCATCGTCGCGGCGAAGCGGCGCACGTCGAGCACGACGTCCTGCTCGACGATCAGCGTGCGCGCCCCGGCCAGCGGGGCGGCCAGGAGTTGCCAGAGCGAGATGTCGAAGCACTGCGGGGCCGTCTGCGCGACCACCTGCCCGGGGCCGATCTCCAGATCGCCGATCTTGGCGTGCAGATGGTTGAGCATGCCCGCGTGCTCGCACAAGGCCCCCTTGGGCAGGCCGGTGGAGCCGGAGGTGAAGTAGATGTAGGCGCCCTGGCCGGCCGCCACCGGGACCTCGGGGTCGTGGTCGCGGGGATGGGCCTGGCAGTCCGCGTACGTGATCGCCGCCCGGCCGCCCGCGACCGGGCCGGGGGCCAGGACGTGACGGCAGGAGGAGCGCTCCAGCATCGTGGCCACCCGCTCGGCCGGGAAGTGCGGCTCGACCGGCAGGTACACCCCGCCCGCCTTGAACACGCCGATGACCGAGGCCATCCAGTCCAGGTCACGCTCGCCGATCACGGCCACGACGTCCTCGGCGGCCAGGCCGCGGTCGAGGAGCGTCCAGGCGATCCGGTTGGCGCGGGCGTTGAGCTCGGCGTACGTCCAGGCGGCCGGACCCTGCTCGGCGGCGATGGCGGCAGGGTGGCGGCGTACCCGCTCCTCGAACAGTTCGTGGAAGCGGCGGTCCGGCAGCGCGCGCGGCGCGCCGGCGAGCACGTCGAGCTGGTGGCGCAGCTCCGCCTCCGACAGCAGGCTCCGCCCGCCGTGGGGGGCGGCCCGATCGCCGGCCAGCAGCTCCAGCGCCCGCCGGTAGTAGCCGGCGATCCTGGTGGCGTGCCCGCCATCCATCGAGTCCCGGCGGTAGCGCAGCCGGATCCGCTCCCCGGGCACGTCCACGCCCACCCGGAGCACGGCCTCGGCGTCGGCGTCGTGGCCGCCGTCAGGGCCGCCATCAGGGCCGCCGTCGTGGCCGCTGTCGGAGTCGTCAGGGCCGTCGCCGGGGCTGTTCAGGTCCAGGACGGTCTCCATGGGCCCGGTCGCCGGGGCGGTGTCCTGGCGCGCGGCGCGGGCCGCCGCGTCGATCAGCTCCGCCCACGAGCCGTCCCGCACGTCGAGGCGGCACGTCACCGCCGCGGCGGCCCCCTCGGGCCGGTAGCCGGTGACCACGCGCGTCTCGCCCGCCAGCGTCGCCAGCACCCTGGCGTGCGCGGCCAGCAGCACCGCGGGCAGCGGGCCGCCGGCCGTGGCGAGCAGGCCGGGAGGCAGCGACACCGTCACCTCGCCCGTTCCGGTCCGTACGGTCTCGCGGCTGTGCCACCGTGGCACACGCGTCGGCGCGGACGCCTCCTGCGGGTTCTCCGGGTCCACCCGAGCCACCTCCTTCGGCTTTACCCGGGAGGCTATGGACGCCGTTTATCCGCGCCATATCGCCGCCATTTCATAAACGGCTGAAAACGCCGCGATAAGGAGCGCCCCTAGCTTTTCCGCCATGGCTAGACTGACGGGCCGGATTGGCGGCGCCCCCGCGACTCTGCTGCACGAGGAAGTGCTTGAGCCGCAGTTCTCCCACGACGTGCGGCACCTGCTCCCGCACTATCTGCACATCGAGAAGGTGCTCCTGGCCGAGTACCGGCGGATGGGCATCCTGACCGCGGACGAGACCCGGGTGATCGCCCGCGTGCTCGACGGGATCGAGCCGGGGGAGCTCACGGCCGATCCGCACGAGAACATGTCCGATCTGTCGTTCGGCGTCGAACGCCTGGTGAGCCGGGCGAACCCGGCGCCCGCCTGGCATGTCGACCGCAGCAGGAACGACGCGCAGGCGTGCGCGCAGCTCATGTTCGGCCGGGAACGGATGGTGCGGATCGCCGAAGAGCTGCTCGCCTGCGCCGCCGCCGCGCACGAGCTGGCGGTCGCGCACACCGACGCGCCGATGCCCGGATACACGCATCTGCAGGCGGCGCAGGTCATCACGCCGGGCTTCTACCTCACCGCACTGGTGGAGCACCTGCTGCACGGCGCGCGCCGGCTGCTGGCGACCTACGACCACGCCGACCGCTCGCCCCTGGGGTCCGGCGCCATGGCCGGGCAGGAACTGCCCTGGGACCGGGACGCCATGGCGGAGCTGCTCGGCTTCGCCGGGCCCGTGACGCACGCCCTGGCCGGCGTCGCCTCCCGCGCGTGGCTGACGGAGCTGGCCGGTGAGTGCGCGACCTTCGCCACCGGACTGAACCGGTTCGTGACCGACCTGATGACGTGGGCGGGCGGGCGGCACGGCCTCGTCGAGCTGCCCGACGAGCTGGCCGGCATCTCCTCGGCGATGCCGCAGAAGAAGAACTATCCGATCTTCGAACGCATCCGCGGCAAGACCGCGCACCTGCTGTCCTGGTACGTCGACGTGTGCGCCGCCCAGCGCGGCACTCCGTACAGCAACACGGTCGAGGCCGCCAAGGAGGGCGGCGCGCAGCTCCTGACCGCGACGCAGTCGCTGGAGAGCGCGCTGCGGCTGCTCGCGCTGGCGCTGCGCCACATGATCTTCCCCGCCGAGCGGGGGCTGGCGGGGTGCACGGGCGAGTTCCTCGGCGGGTTCTCCCTGGCCAACCGGCTGACCCTGGAGGAGGGCGTGCCCTGGCGGACCGCCCAGGTGATCGCCGGCCTCTACATCGCCGGCTCCGGGCCTCCCGAGCAAAGCCGCAACGGTGCCACCGACGCCGGGCCTCCCGAGCAGGGCCGCAACGGTGCCGGGCATCCCGAGCAAATCAGCAACGGTGCCACCGGTGCCGGGCTGCTGGCCGGGATCGCGCGGGAGCACGGCCATCCGCTCCGGGATCCCGGCGCGCTGCTCGCGGACCTGCACGCGCCCGAGGCCGAGCTGCGGCGCAAGCGGTCCGCCGGCTCGGCCTCGCCGGAGTCGGTCCGGCGGATGCTGGCCGGCCAGGAGCTGGAGCTGGAGTCGCTGGACAAGGAGTGGGCGGCCCGCCGCCACGTCGCGCGGACCGCACCGGCCCACGTGAACGAGCTGCTCGGAGCAGGGGAGGGGACGTGATCGGCACCGGCATCGCGTACGGCACCTTCGGCGAGCTCTTGCAGGGCCGGCTGACCGGATCCGTCGACTTCCTCGTCACGCTGCCCATCCCGCGCTTCAGCCGCGCGGTCTTCCACCTCGACCTCGGCACCGACGAGGTCGAGGTCCGGCCGGCGCACAAGCTGAAGTCGCTCAGGGCCGCCAGGAGCATGCTGGAGCTGCGCGACGCGCGCTGCGGCGGCGTGCTGACGGTGGAGAGCGACCTGCCCGAGGGCAAGGGCTTCAGCAGCTCATCGGCCGACCTGGTGGCCACCGCCCGCGCGGTCGGCGAGGCCGTCGGCGCCACGCCGGACCCGGCCGAGATCGAGGCGCTGCTGCGGCCGATCGAGCCCACCGACGGCGTCATGTACGACGGCGTCGTCGCCTTCCTGCACCGCGAGGTCCGCCTGCTGGCCAGGCTGGGCCACCTGCCGCCGATGACGATCGTCAGCGTGGACGAGGGCGGCAAGGTCGACACCATCGCCTTCAACCGGTTGCCCAAGCCGTTCCTCCCGGCCGACCTGCGGGAGTACGAGCGGCTGCTGGACACGCTGGTCGTGGCCGTGTCGGCGGGCGACACCAAGGAGATCGGCCGGGTCGCCACCCGCAGCGCCGTGCTGAACCAGCGGCTCAACCCCAAGCGCACGATCGAGCCGATGCGGGCCGTCTGCGAGGCGGTCGGCGGGCTCGGCATCGCGGTCGCGCACAGCGGCACCGCCGTCGGGCTGCTGCTGGACGACGCCGATCCGCGCTTCCCCGACCAGCTCGACCGTGCCAGGCGGGCCTGCGTCCGGCTGGCCGGCCACGCCCACGTCTATCACTCGCTCGCCGTGCCCGAGGAGGTTCGATGCTTCACCAGGACATGATCGCCGCCATCGGGCACACCCCGCTGGTCAGGCTCGCCCTGCCGGGGACGGGCGCGTACGCCAAGCTGGAGCTGCAGAACCCGTTCGCCATGAAGGACCGCGTCGCGCGGCAGGTCGTCCTGGCCGCGCGCGAGAGCGGGGAGCTGGCCCCGGGCGCGCCCATCGTGGAGAGCTCGTCCGGGACGATGGCGCTGGGCGTCGCCCTGGTCGGCACCGCCCTCGGCCATCCGGTGCACATCGTCACCGACCCGCGGATCGACCCGATCACCCTGACCAAGCTGCGCGCGCTGGGCTGCTACGTGCACATCGTGGAGCGGATGACCGCGCAGGGCTGGCAGAGCGCCCGGCTGGAGCGCCTGGCCGAGCTGCGGGCCACGCTGCCCGGCTCCTTCTGGCCCCGGCAGTACAGCAACCCGGACAACCCGCGGGCCTACCGCACGCTGGCCGAGGAGCTGATCGCCGACCTCGGGCACGTGGACGTGCTGGTCGGCGCGGTGGGCAGCGGCGGGTCGCTGTGCGGCACCGCGAACGCGCTGCGCGAGCGGCTGCCGGAGTTGTGGACGGTGGGGGTGGACTGCGTCGGCAGCGTCATCTTCGGCCAGCCCGACCTGCCCGGCCGGCTGCAGGGCGGGCTGGGCAACAGCCTGGTGCCGGCGAACGTCGACCACTCCGTGATCGACGAGGTGCACTGGCTCAACGACCGCGAGGCGTTCGAGTCGACCCTGGCCCTGGCCGCCGAGCAGCAGATCTTCGGCGGCAACACCTCGGGCTCGGTCTACCGGGTGCTCAGCCACCTGGCGGCCGTCGAGCCGCCCGGAACCAAGATCGTGGCCATCATGGCCGACCGCGGCGACCGCTACGCCGCCACCGTCTACGACGAGACGCACTGGCTGGAGAAGGAACTGCACCGCCTGCCCGCCGCCGCCGCGCCCGTGGAGGTGAGCGCGTCGGAGACGGTGCGCGACTGGTCGTACTGCTTCCCAGGATCGAGACGCAGGGAGTCGAGATGCGCCGCTGCCTTGCCTTCATAGAGGCCAACACCACCGGCACCGGGATGATGGCCCTGCGGACCGCCAGGGACCTCGGGCTGGAGCCGCTGTTCTTCACCGGCCGGCCCGAGCGCTACCGGGGGCTGGCCGGCTCCGGGGCCGAGGTGGTGCGCTGCGACACCAACGACCCGGCGGAGCTGCGCGCGGCCGTGACCCGCTGGGCCGGCCGGTTGTGCGGCGTGACCACGACCAGCGACTTCTACGTGGCCGCCGCCGCCGAGCTGGCGGCCGCCCTGGGCCTGCCCGGCAATCCGCCGGAGGTCGTGCGGCTCTGCCGCGACAAGGGCAGGATGCGCCGGGAGCTGGCCGGGGCGGGGGTGCGGCAGCCCAGGTTCGAGGTGGTCACGGAGCCGGGCCAGATCCCCGCCGCGCTCGCCCGGGTCGGGCTGCCGTGCGTGGCCAAGCCGGTGGACGGCTCGGGGTCTGAGCACGTACGGCTGTGCGAGAGCGAGGAGGAGACGCTCGACCACGCCGGCCGGGTGCTGGCGGTGCGGACGAACGTGCGCGGCCAGCCGTCCGCCGGGGCGGTGCTGCTGGAGGAGTACCTGCGGGGTCCCGAGTTCAGCGTCGAGACCTTCCACGTCCGTGGGGAGCCGACCTGCGTGGGCGTCGTGGCCAAGACGCTGACCGGGCACCCGTACTTCGTGGAGTCCGGGCACGTCTACCCGGCCCCGCTCACCCCGCTGGAGGGCGAGGCGATCGTCGCGACCACGCAGGCGGCGCTCGCGGCGGTCGGCGTCCGGGACGGCCCCACCCACACGGAGGTGAAGCTGCTGCCGGACGGCGTGGCGCTCGTCGAGATCAACCCGCGCCTGGCCGGCGGCATGATCCCGGAGCTGGTCCGCCTCGTGGACGGCCTCGACCTGCTCGAACAGCAGCTCCGCGGCGCGGCCGGCATGCCGGTGACGCTCGCGACCAGGCGACGCGGGTACGCGGGCGTGCGCTTCCTGACCGCCGAACGCCCCGGCGTGCTGCGCACGGGCGCGGGCTGGCGGGAGGCCGAGCTGCTGCCCGGGGTGGAGAGCGTCGTGGTCACCGCCGAGCCGGGGACGCGCGTGTCGCCGCCGCGCAGCGCGTACGACCGGCTCGGACACGTGATCGCGCGCGGCACGACCGTCCGGGAGCTCAGCGCGCGGCTGGAGGCGGCGGTTCCCAGCCTTCTGATGGAAGCGGGTGAACGATCGTGATCAGGCACATCGTGCTCTTCAAGCTGAAGCCGCAGTTCAGCTGGCAGGACGAGTGCGTCGTCCGGGCCGAGCGGACGGCGGCCGAGGTCGGCCGGCAGGTGGGCGACCTCCTTGAATGGCGGGTCGGCAGGAACGTCTCCGACCGCGACATCGCCTACGACTTCGTCGTCATGGGCCTGGTCTCCGACGAGGAGGCCCTGCGGCGGTATCTGGTCCACCCCTTCCATCAGCAGTCCGTGCGGCAGTGGCGGGAAATCAGCGACTGGGTCGTCGCAGATCTTGAGGAGTGAGGGATAACCGATGTTCACCGTCTACCATCCGGAGCTCGCCGACCTGGCGAGATCTCTGTCCGAGCAGCACCGTGACTTCCTGGCGGGCCGCTGGGACGCCGGCCGCCTGGCCGGGCACCAGGCCGAACGGCTGCGGGCGACGCTCGCCTACGCCGGGCGGCGCTCGCCGTTCTACCGGGCCCGGCTGGACGGCCTGGCCGAGGGCGACGACTTCGCGAGTGTGCCGTTCACCACCAAACAGGACCTGCGCGACGCCGGCGTGGACATCTTGTCGCGCCCGATGCACGAGGCGTGGATCTTCTACGAGACCACCGGCACGACCGGGGTCTCCACGCCGTGCCCCCGCGACAACGTCGACACCCTGCACAACAACAGCGTGCTCACCGCCTACTACGGCACCGTGTTCGACCAGTACGGCGACCGTCAGGTGATCGGCGTCTCCGGCCCCTCCGAGCTGCACGCCACGGGCGACACCTTCGGGGACGTCTGCCGTAACCTCGGTCTGGCGGTGGCCAAGATGTGGCCGCACTCGCCGATGATCGGGTTCGGCCGGGCGCTGGAGGTCATGCGCCTGCTGCCGATCACCGGCCTGTTCTGCACACCCGGGATGGCGTTGTCGCTGGCCAAGAAGGCGGTCGAGGCCGGGCTCGACCCGCGCGCCGACTTCTCGCTCGACGTGTTCATGCTCACCGGCGAGCTCGCCTCGCCGAGCCTGCTGGCCAACATCGGCGAGTTGTGGGGCGCCCGCGCCTACAACGCGCTCTACGCCTCCCAGGAGGCGTCGGTGCTGGCCGCGTCGGGAGCCGACGGCGCGCTCTACACGGCGCCGCTGATCAACTACTACGAGGTCATCGACCCGGAGACCACGCTGCCGGCCCCGGCGGGCCCGGACGGCGTGCGGCAGGGCGAGCTGGTGATCACGAACCTGTACCAGGGGGCCAAGCCGCTGATCCGCTACCGGACCGGCGACATGGTGCGGATGAGCCCCGAGGCGCCGGGCGCGAGCGTGCCCGCGCCCCGGGTGGAGGTGCTCGGCCGCGTCGGCGACCAGCTGGAGGTCAACGGCCGCCGCATCACCGGCTACGACCTGGAGGACCTGCTGCTGCGGCACGTCCGCGGCTACCTCGACTACCAGGTCGTGCTGGCGGACGAGCACATCGGCCTGGTGCTGCACGGCGACGTCGCCCCCGGCGACCCCGGGCTGCTCCTGGCCCGCGAGGAGTGCCGCGACACCCTCGGCGCCGAGCTGGTCGTCTCCTTCGGCGACCCCGGCGCCATCACGAGCACCGGCGCCATGGTGAGCTGGAAGGCCGCCAGAGTGGTCGACCGCCGCTCCGGCCGCCGGGACTCCGCCCGGGACGAGCGTGAGGCGCGCGCCGCCCACGCCCTCGCCGCCCGGAGGCGGTGATGCGGCCCCTGCCCGGCCGCTGGGTCTACCACGACGGCGCGTTCACGCCGTTCGCGGAGGTAGGGCTGCCGCCGACGACCCAGGGCCTGCACTACGGCACCGGCGTGTTCGAGGGGATCAGGGCGTACGCCACGCCCGGGGGCGAGGACGCCCATCTGTTCCGCGCGCAGGACCACTACCGGCGCTTCCTGCGCTCGTGCCGGCTGCTGCGCATCGATCCCGGCCTGACGGCCGGCGAGCTGACGGACGTGACCGTCGAGCTGCTGCGGCGCAACGGCGACCAGGGCGACGTGTACGTCCGGCCGCTGGCGTACAAGCTGGGCCTGCTGCCGGGCACTCCGCCGGGCGTGAACCTGAGCGGCGTGTCCGGCGCCGTGACCATCGTGGCCTCCCGGCTCGGCGCCTACGCCCCGCCCGGCGGCGTGCGGTGCCTGATCAGCTCGTGGCGGCGGCCCAGCCGCGCCGCGCTGCCCGTACAGGCCAAGATCACCGGCGCGTACGTCAACAACGCGCTGGCCGTCGACGACGCCCGCGCCGCCGGCTTCGACGACGCCATCCTGCTGAACGAGGCGGGACAGGTCGCCGAGGCGAGCACGGCCAACGTGTTCGTGGTGCGGGGAGGACGGCTGGCCACCCCGCCGGCCGACGCCGACATCCTGCCCGGGATCACCAGGGACACCGTGCTCACGCTGGCCGCCGAGCTGGGGCTGCCCGCCGCGGAGTCGCCGCTGCATCCGGCGGACCTGCTGCTGGCCGATGAGGTCTTCCTCACCGGCACCGGGATCGGCGTCACCCCCGTGATCGAGATCAACGGGCGGCCCATCGGCGCCGGCGCGCCGGGGCCCGTCACCACCCACCTCGCCCGCCGGTACGGCCAGGCCGTCCGCGCCGAGCGGGAGGACACCCACGGATGGCTCACCCCGGTGCGAACCGGCGTTGCGGAAGCGGTGGCGAACGCATGAACCGGTCCGACACGGAACCACTCGGCTGGATGGACCTCGAAGCGCACGACCGCGTGACGCTTGAGGCGATCGCGACGCTCGGCCCCGCGGGCACGAGCAGCGAGACGGCGGCCACCCTGCTGTGGGACCGCCTCTCCCCGGCACCGGGGGAGCCGGAGATCCGCCTGCTCGACACCTACGAGGAGGCCGCCCAGGCCCTGCTCGACAGGCGCGTCAGCCACTTCGTCGTGGCCAACGCCTACCGGTCCGTCAACGAGTTCTACATGGACACCCGGATGGCCCTGGGCGGGGCTTTCATCATGGACACCCCGCTGTACGGGCTGGCCAAGTCCCGCGGGCACGACATGGTGCCGCCCGAGCCGACGATCGCCACGCATCCGGCCCCCGCCCCGCTCATCGCGCAGCTCCTGCCGGCGCACTACCGGCCGGGCAAGGTGCTGATCATGAACTCGACGAGCGCCGCGGCCATGGCGGTCAGCGGCGGCTCCATCGATCTCGCGCTCACCACCGCGCCGTCCGTGGAGACGTACGGCCTGGAGTTCATCTCGCGGACCCGGCCGATCCGCATGTTGTGGTCCGTGTTCGTCGCGGCCGACTAGCCCCCGCTCACCGGAAGGAGAGGACCATGTTGTTCCTCGACGGCCAGGCCGTGCGCAAGGCCCTGCCCATCGACGAGGCGATCGGCCTGATGGCCGGCGTCATGCGCGCCTACAGCGCGGGGGAGGTGACGCAACCGCTCCGCGCCGTCCTGCGGCCCGAGTCGGACGACGGTGTCTTCGCCGCGATGCCCAGCCACGTCCCCGGCTTCGGGTACGCCATCAAGGCCATCTCGTTGCGGCCCGGCAACCCCGCCAGGGGACTGCCCGCCCACGTCGGCGTGGTCATCGTGTTCGACCCGGAGACCGGCTACCCGATGGCCCTGCTGGACGCCGCCGAGCTGACCGCCGTGCGCACCGCCGCCGTGTCGGCCGCGGCCACCGACGCCCTGGCGCGGCCGGAGGCGGGCGACCTGGCCCTCATCGGCGCCGGGGTGCAGGCCCGCAGCCACCTGGAGGCCCTGGCGGCGGTGCGGCCGCTGCGCCGGGTCCGCGTGTACAGCCCCAGCACCGCGGCGGACCTGCGGAGCTGGGCCGGCACCTGGCTCGGCGTGCCGGTCGAGGTCATGCCCTCGGCCGCGGCCGCCCTGGAGGGCGCGGACCTGGTCTGCACCGTCACCTCCGCGAGCGAGCCGGTCGTGGTGGGCCGCGACCTCGCGCCCGGCGCGCACGTCAACGCGGTCGGGGCGTCCGTGCCGGGAGCCAGGGAGCTGGACTCGGCGGCGGTCGCGCGGTGCGCGGTGTTCGTCGACAGCAGGCAGTCGGCCTTCGCCGAGTCGACCGACCTGCGGGCGCCCATGGACGAGGGCCTGATCGGGCCCGATCACGTACGCGCTGAGCTGGGCGAGGTGCTGCTCGGCCGGCACCCGGGCCGCGGCGACGACCGGGAGATCACCCTCTACAAGTCCCTCGGCATGGCCGCGCAGGACGTCGTCGCGGGCTTCGCGGCGGCCAAGGCCGCGCGGGAGTCGGGGCTCGGACTCCACGTCGCCTTCCCCGCGTCATGAAGATCTTCGTGGTGGACGCCTTCGCGTCGCGGGCGTTCGGCGGCAACCCGGCGGGGGTGTGCCTGCTCGACCGGCCGCGCGACCCCCGCTGGATGCAGTCGGTGGCCTCGGAGCTGAACCTGTCGGAGACCGCGTTCGTCGACCGGTCGGCCGGCGGCGACGGCATCGGCCTGCGCTGGTTCACCCCCGGCGGGGAGGTGGACCTGTGCGGGCACGCCACCCTGGCCGCGGCCCACGTGCTCTGGGAGCGCGAAGGGGAGCCGCGGGCCCGGCTGCGCTTCCGTACCCGCAGCGGCGTGCTGGAGACCGAGCGGGGCGCGGACGGGATCAGGCTCGACCTGCCCGCCGAGCCGCCCGAGCCGATCGAGGAGCCCGCAGGGCTGGCCGCCGCGCTGGGCGCGCGGCCGGTCTGGACCGGCCGCAACCGGTTCGACTACCTCGTCGAGCTGGCCGGGGAGGCGGAGGTGGCCGCGCTGGAGCCGGACTTCGCCGCGCTCGCGGCCTTCCCGGTCCGCGGCGTCATCGTGACAGCGGGCCGGAGCAGTGGCGAGCCCGGCGGGCACGACTTCGTGTCGCGGTTCTTCGCGCCGCGCCACGGCGTGAACGAGGACCCCGTGACCGGCTCGGCGCACTGCTGCCTGGGCCCGTTCTGGGGCGCCCGGCTGGGGCGGAGCGACCTCCTCGGCCACCAGATCTCGCCCAGGGGCGGACGCGTGCGCGTGACGCTCCTCGGCGACCGCGTCGCCCTCGACGGCCGCGCGGTGATCTTCATGAGCGGCGAACTCCACGACCAGGAGGAACAATGACCACGTTCGTCATCGGCAACGTCGCCGTCATCCCCGACAAGGAGAAGATGGCGGAGTACCGCGCGAAGGTGCTGGCCACCCTCCAGGCGTACGGCGGCGGCTTCGCCATCCGCGGCGGCGCGTTCGACGTGCTCGAAGGGGACTGGCGGCCCACCCATCTGTCGGTGATGCGCTTCCCCAGCGCGGAGCAGGCCAGACGCTGGTACGACTCGCCCGAGTACGCCGAGATCGTGCCGCTGCGCGAAGGCGTCCACATGGACCTGATCCTCGTGGACGGCCCCGATGCCTGAGCTGCCCCGCGATCTGCGCGAGCTGGACCTGGCCGACCCGCGCACGTTCAGCGACCACGACCAGTACGAGATCTGGCGCCGCCTGCGCCGCGAGGCGCCCGTCTTCTGGAACGCCCCCCGCGGCGGGAACGCCGGCTTCTGGGCGCTGACCAAGTACGACGACGTCGTGGCCGTCTACAAGGACGGCGAGACCTACACCTCCGAACGCGGCAACGTGCTGACCACCCTGCTGGCGGGCGGTGACTCGGCGGTCGGGCGGATGCTGGCGGTGACGGACGGCAAACGCCACCAGGACCTGCGCAACGTCCTGCTCAAAGCGTTCTCGCCACGCGCCCTCGCGTACGTGGCCGAGCGCGTGCGGAGCAACACCCGCGACCGCGTCCGCGCCGGGCTCGAGCTGGGCACCTGCGACTTCGCCGCGGACGTGGCCGAGAAGATCCCGATCAACACGATCTCCGACCTGCTGGGCGTCCCGGACGGCGACCGCGACCTCCTGCTGCGCCTCACCAAGACGGCGCTCAGCAGCGACACCGAGAGCGACGACCCCGAGGAGGCCGCCGAGGAGTCGCTGATGGCGCGCAACGAGATCCTCCTCTACTTCGACGACCTGGTGACCGAGCGCCGCGCCAGGCCGCGCGAGGACGTCATCTCCACGCTGGTCCAGGCCGTCGTGGACGGCCGGCCGGTCTCGCCCGACGACGTCGTCTTCAACTGCTACAGCCTGATCATCGGCGGCGACGAGACCAGCCGCCTCACCATGATCGGCATGGTGCCGGCGCTGTCCGGCAACCCCGATCAGTGGGCCGCGCTCAAGAGCGGCGAGGTGAGCGTCCAGAGCGCCGTCGAGGAGATCCTGCGCTGGGTCAGCCCCGCCATGCACTTCGGCAGGGCGGCCGTGCGCGACGTCACCATCAGGGGGCAGGACATCGCCGCGGGCGACATCGTCACGCTCTGGAACTCCGCCGCCAACCGCGACGAGGACGTCTTCACCGACCCCGAGGGCCTGAACCTGGCCCGCACCCCCAACCGGCACGCCAGCTTCGGGTACGGGCCGCACTTCTGCCTCGGCGCCTACCTGGGCCGCACCGAGATCGGCGCGATGCTGGAGGCGCTGCGCGACCTCGTGGACGAGATGCACATCACCGCCGAGCCCGAGCGCCTGCGTTCCAACCTGCTGAGCGGAATAACGAGCCTGCAGGTGAAATTGACGCCCCGCTCCCGGAATTAAGCCGCCGATATCCCGGCGAAAAGTTGTCTTTCTACGCTCAGCTCGATATTTCGCCCGAAAGCATAAGGAGTCAATCGATGGCCGTCACGATGGTAGAGCGAGACCCGCTGAACGCCGCCGAAACGGGTCAGTGGCTTCCCGGGCTGATCGCCGCCCAGACGCGGCGCGCGCCGGACGCGCCCGCGGTCAGGTGCGGGGACGACGAGCTGACCTACGCCGACCTCGACCGGCGGGCCGCCCGGCTGGCCCGCCGCCTGGCCGCTCGCGGCGCCGGACCGGAGTCGATCGTCGCCGTCGCGCTGCCCCGGTCGGCCGACCTGGTGGTGGCGTTGCTGGCCGTGCTCAAGTGCGGGGCGGCGTACCTGCCGATCGACCTTGACTACCCGCGCGAGCGGATCGCGCTCATGCTGTCCGGCGCCCGGCCGGTCTGCCTGCTCACCGACGCCGCGACCGGAGCGGCGCTGGCCGGGACCGGCGTCGACCAGTTGCTCGCGCACGATGCGGACCCTGGTGCGGACTTCGAGCTGCCGGACGTCGTTCCCGGCGCGCACCCCGCCTACGTCGTCTACACCTCCGGCTCCACCGGCACGCCGAAGGGCGTGGTCGTCGAGCACCGGGCCCTCACCGACTACCTGCTCTGGTCGCTGCGGACCTACCCGGGCCTGCGCGGCGAGTCGTTGTGGCACTCGTCGGTCTCCTTCGACATGACCGTGACCTCGCTGTGGGCCGCGCTGGCGGCGGGCGGCTGCGTGCGCGTCGCCGCACTGGACGACGACCCGCAGAGCGGCTCACAGGACGACCTGCCGAACGGCTCGCATCGCGGCGCGCAGGGCGGCCCGGCGCACGGCGGCTGCACCTTCCTCAAGGCCACGCCCAGCCACCTGCCCCTTCTGGAGGTGCTGCCGGAGCGCTTCTCCCCGACCCGCGAGCTGATGTTCGGCGGCGAGGCCCTGCGCGGCGAGGCGCTGCGCGCGTGGCGGCAGCGGCATCCCGACGTCACGGTGCTCAACGTGTACGGCCCCACCGAGGCGACCGTCAACGTGGCGGAACACCGCATCGAGCCCGGGGCCGAGGTGCCCGACGGCGTCCTGCCCCTGGGACTGCCCATGGACAACACCCGCATCCACGTCCTGGACGAGGCCCTGCGCCCGCTGCCGCCGGGCGAGGTGGGCGAGCTCTACATCGCCGGCGCGGGTCTGGCCAGGGGATACCTCGGCCGGTCCGGGCTGACCGCAGAGCGGTTCGTGCCGGACCCGTCCGGTGCTCCGGGCGAGCGCATGTACCGCACGGGCGACCTCGGACGCCGCCGCCCCGACGGGGTGCTGGAGTTCGCCGGCCGCGCCGACGGCCAGGTGAAGATCCGCGGTCACCGGGTCGAACTCGGCGAGATCGAGGCCGTGCTGGGCGCCTGCCCGGAGGTCGGGCAGGTCGCGGCGGTCGTGCGGGAGGACCGGCCGGGCGACCAGCGGATCGTCGCCTACGTGACGCCCCGCTCGGTGGACCCGCCCGGCCTGCTCGCGCACGCCGGGCGGCGGCTGCCCGCGTACATGACGCCCTCCGCCGTGGTCGGGCTCGACGCCCTGCCGCTGACCGCGCACGGCAAGCTCGACCGGCGCGCACTGCCCGCGCCGGCGTGGCAGGCGACCTCCGGCGGCGCACCCCGCACCGCGCGCGAGGAGGCGCTGTGCCGCCTGTTCGCCGAGATCCTCGGCGTGCCCGGCGTCGGGATCGACGACAACTTCTTCGAGCTCGGCGGGCACTCGGTCCTCGCCACCCGCCTCATCGGCCGGGTCAGGGCCGAGCTGGGCGCCGAGCTGGCGCTGCGGGCCCTGTTCGAGTCACCCACGCCCGCCGAGCTGGCCGAGCGCTGCGCCGAAACTTTGAAAGCGGGCGTGCCCGTGTTCGCCGCCCGGCCCAGGCCGGAGCGGGTGCCGCTGTCGGCCGGGCAGCGTGGCCTGTGGTTCCTGCATCATCTCGAAGGGGCGTCCGCGACCTACAACCTGCCGCTCGCGCTGCGCCTGCGCGGCCCGCTCGACGTGGCCGCGCTGCGCCTCGCGGTGGCCGACCTGGTGGCCCGCCACGAGCCGCTGCGCACGATCTACCCCGGCATCGGCGGCGAGCCCTGCCAGCGGCCGCTCGACGCCGGCCAGGCCGCGCCCGAGTTGCGCGTCGTCGACGTCGCCCCCGCCGAGCTGGCCGCCGCGCTCGACGCCGAGGCCGCCGTCCCCTTCTCGTTCACGGTCGAGCCGCCCTTCCGCGCGACCCTCTTCCGCGCCGGGCCGGACGAGCACGTGCTGCTGCTGGTCACCCACCACATCGCCAGCGACGGCATGTCGGAGCAGCCGATGGTGGACGACCTGGCCGCCGCCTACGCCCACCGCGCCGGCGTGGGGCCGGTGCCGGCGCCGCCGGTCCTGCAGCACATCGACCACACCTTGTGGCAGCGCGAGCTGCTCGGCGACCCCGCCGACCCCGGCAGCCGGGCCGGCACGCAGGTGGCGTTCTGGCGCGAGGCGCTGGCCGGCGCCCCCGCCCTGCTCGACCTGCCGCTCGACCGGCCGCGCCCCGCCGTGCGCGCCGGCCGCGCAGGCCGCGTCGGCTTCCGCCTGGACGAGGACCTGCACCACGGCCTGGTACGCCTGGCCAGGGCGTCGGGATCCACCGTGTTCATGGTGATCCATGCCGCGCTGGCCGCCCTGCTCACCCGGCTCGGCGCGGGCACCGACATCGTCATCGGCGCCCCCACGGCCGGCCGGGGCGACCAGGCGCTCGACGGGCTCGTCGGCAAGTTCCTCAACACGCTGGCGCTGCGGGCCGACACCTCCGGCGACCCTGCCTTCGCCGGCCTCATGGCCCGGGTGACCGACGCCGACCTGGCAGCCCAGGCACACGCCGAGGTGCCGTACGAGAACGTCGTCGAGGCCGTCAACCCGGCCCGCTCGCTGACCTACCACCCGGTCTTCCAGGTCATGCTGACCTTCGAGAGCACCCTGCGCGTCCCCGACCTCGCGCCCGGGCTCGCGACCGGTACGCAGCCGGGCGTGCACACCGGCGCGGCCAAGGTGGACCTCAGCTTCTTCGTCAGGGAGCCCGCACGGTGGGGCGCGCCCGGCGAGGTGGAGTGCGCGCTTGAGTACGCCGCCGACGTGTTCGACCCCGGCACCGCCGAGGACCTGTCGGCCCGTCTCGTGCGGCTGCTGGTCCACGCCGTGCGCGAGCCGAGCCGCACGATCGCCGAGCTCGACCTGCTGGCCCCCGGCGAGCGCGAGCGGCTGCTCGGGGACGACACCGCGCGCCACGTGCCCGAGGCGACGCTGACCGAGCTGTTCGAGCGCCAGGCCCGCCGCACCCCGGGCGCGGCGGCCGTGGAGTGCGACGGCGAGGTGCTCGGTTACGCCGAGCTCGACGCCCGGGCCAACCGGCTGGCCAGGCTGCTGGCCGGCCGTGGTGTCGGACCGGAGCGGTTCGTCGCCGTGGCGCTGCCGAAGTCGGCCGCGCTGGTCGTCGCCCTGCTCGCCATCGTGAAGGCGGGCGGCGCGTACCTGCCGGTGGACCCCGGCCTGCCCGCCGAGCGGATCCGCTTCATGCTCGACGACGTCGGCCCGGTGCTGACCCTGGCCGCGCCCGAGGACCTCGCGGCCCTGGAGGCCGAGGCGGCCGTGCTGCCCGCCACCCCGCCCGAGGTCACCTGCGGCCCCGGCAACGCCGCCTTCGTCATCTACACCTCCGGCTCCACCGGCCGTCCCAAGGGCGTCGTGGTCGAGCACCGCTCGCTCAACGTCTACCTGGCCTGGGCCGCACACGCCTACGGCGGCCTGACCGGGCGTGCCCTGGTGCACTCGCCGGTCTCGTTCGACCTGACGGTCACCGGCCTGTTCGGGCCGCTGACCTGCGGCGGCTGCGTCCACCTCGCCGACCTGGACGCCGACCTGGACGCCGACCTGGAATCCGGCCGTGAGGCCGCTCTGGACGCCGGTCTGGAGTCCACCGCCCCGACAGGGCCGGAGTCGCCCGACTTCGTGAAGGCCACGCCCAGCCACCTGCCCCTGCTCGCCGTACTGCCGGACACCTGCTCGCCCACCGGCCAGCTCGTGCTCGGCGGCGAGTCCCTCATGGGCGAGGCGCTGGACGAGTGGCGCCGCCGCCACCCGGCCGCCACCGTGATCAACGAGTACGGTCCGACGGAGACCACCGTCGGCTGCACGGAGTACCGCATCGAGCCCGGCGACCAGGTGCCCGCCGGCGTGATCACCATCGGCACGCCCGTCTGGAACACCCGCGTCCACGTCCTCGACGAGCGGCTGCGGCCGCTGCCGCCCGGCGTCGTCGGCGAGTTGTACATCGCCGGCGACCTGGTGACCCGCGGTTACCACCACCGCCCCGGGCTGACCGCCGGGCGGTTCGTGGCCGACCCCTTCCGCGCGGGACAGCGGATGTACCGCTCCGGCGACCTGGCCCGGCGCCGGGCCGACGGGCTGCTGGAGTTCGCCGGCCGCGTCGACCACCAGGTGAAGGTACGCGGGTTCCGCATCGAGCTGGGCGAGATCGAGTCGGTGCTGCGCGAGCATCCCGCCGTGGAGCACGCCGCGGTGATCGTCCGCGAGGACCGGCCCGGCGACCAGCGCATCGTCGCCTACGTCACCCCCGGCTCGGCCGCCATCGGCGACGTGCTCGACCATGCGGGGCGCGCGCTGCCCGCGTACATGACGCCCTACGCCGTCGTGGCGCTCGACGTGCTGCCGCTCACCCCCAACGGCAAGCTGGACCGCGCGGCGCTGCCGGCGGCCGGACCCGTCGCCCCGGCCGACGGCTCGCGCCCGCGCACGCCGCAGGAGGAGATCGTCTGCGGGCTCTTCGCCGAGCTGCTCGGCCTCGCCGGCGTCGGGCGCGACGCCAACTTCTTCGAGCTCGGCGGCCACTCCCTGCTCGCCACCCGGCTCGTCAGCCGCCTCCGCTCGGTGTTCGGCGTCGAGGTGGGCGTGCGCGAGGCGTTCGAGGCGCCCACCCCGGCCGAGCTGGCCGGGCGCATCGACCTGGCCGGCCTCGGCCGCTCCAGGCCCGTGCCCGAGGAGCGGCCCGACCGCGTCCCCCTCTCCTACGCCCAGCGCGGCGTCTGGTTCATCAACCGGCTCGACGAGGACAACCCGCAGTACAACATCCCCTCCGTGCTCCGCCTCACCGGCCTGGTGAACAAGGACGCGCTGCGTGCCGCCGTGAACGACGTCGTGGCCAGGCACGAGGTGTTGCGGACGGTCATCAGGAGCGAGGACGGCGAGCCGTACCAGGTGGTGCTCGACGGGGCCACGGCCGAGACGACGTTCGCCGACGTCGAGCCGGAGCGGCTCAAGGAGACGCTCACCGCGTTCGGCCACCGCGCCTTCAAGCTGGCCGACGAGATCCCCATCCGGGCCGGCCTGTTCTCCACCGGCCCCGAGGAGCACGTGCTGCACCTGGTCATCCACCACGTGGCCTGCGACGGCTGGTCGTGGGCGGCGCTGCTGCGCGACCTGGCCGAGGCCTACACCGCCCGCTGCGCCGGCGCGACGCCCTCCTGGCAGCCCCTGCCCGTCCAGTACGCCGACTACACGCTCTGGCAGACGCGCATGCTCGGCGACGAGCACGACCCGGACAGCCCCCTGGCCGGGCAGCTCGCCTACTGGCGGGAACGCCTGGCCGGCATGCCCGAGCTGATCGAGCTCCCCCTCGACCGGCCGCGCCCCGCCATCGCGAGCAACCGCGGCGACATGGTCACCCTGAACCTCGACGCCGCCGCGCACCGCGAGATCGTCGCCGCCGCGCGCGAAGCGGGCGTCACGGTCTTCATGATGGCCCACGCCGCCTTCGCCGCGTTGTTGTCCCGGCTCGGCGCGGGCACCGACCTGCCCATCGGCACCGGTCTGGCCGGCCGCAGCCACGAGGCGCTGGACGATCTCGTGGGCTTCTTCGTCAACACCATGGTGCTGCGCACCGACACCTCGGGCGACCCCACGTTCCGCGAGCTGCTCGACCGGGTACGCGAGGTGGACCTGTCGGCCTACGCCAACCAGAACATCCCCTTCGAGCGGCTGGTCGACGTCGTCAACCCGGCCCGCTCCCTGGCCTACCACCCGCTGTTCCAGGTCAGCATCGTGCTGCAGAACTACGCGGGCGCCCAGGCCCGCATGCCGGGCCTCACCGTCAGCCCGCCCGAGGTGGAGCTGGAGGCGGCCAAGTTCGACCTGATGTTCTTCCTGGAGGAGGCGCACGGCGAGGGCCGCGACCCCGGCGGCATGCGGATCAACCTCAAGTACGCCACCGACATCTTCGACCGGGGCACGGCCGAGCGGATCGCGGAGTGGTTCTGCCGGTTCCTGCGCTCGGCCGCGGCGGACGCCGGCCAGCGGCTGGGCGCGGTGGAGCTGCTGTCCGGCGGTGAGCGGCACCGGATGCTGGAGCAGTGGGGCGACGGCGGCGCCGTGGACGGCCGGGCGACGTTGCCCGAGCTGTTCGAGGAGCGGGTGCGGGCGTGCCCGGACGCGGTGGCCGTGGTGGACGGGCCGGTGACCTGGTCGTACCGGGAGGTCAACGAGCGGGCCAACCGGCTGGCGCGCTCGCTCGTCGAGCGGCACGGCGCCGGGCCCGAGTCGATCGTCGCCGTCGCCCTGCCCCGGTCGGCCGACCTGGTGGTGGCGCTGCTCGGCATCGCCAAGTCGGGCGCGGCTTACCTGCCGATCGACCCCGACTACCCGGCCGAGCGCGTCACCCTCATGCTGGAGGACGCCCGGCCGCTGCTGGTCGTCGGCGACCTCGACGTGCCCGTCCCCCGGCTCGCCATCGCCGACGGCGTCCTCTCCGGCGGCCTTCCTTCCGGCGATCTGGCCGGCCCTTCCGGCGATCTGGCCGACCCTTCTGGCGATCTGACCGACGCCGAGCGGCGTGCGCCGCTCACTCCGCGGTCGCCCGCCTACGTGATCTACACCTCGGGCTCGACCGGCCGCCCCAAGGGCGTCGTGGTCACCCACCACGGGCTGGCCGCCACCGTCGCCTCCATGCGCGAGCGCCTGCGAACCGGCCCCGACTCCCGCGTGCTGCAGCTGGCCTCCCCGAGCTTCGACGTCTCCGTCATGGAGCTGCTCATGGCCTTGACCTTCGGCGGCGCGCTCGTCATCGCACCCTCGCACGTACGCGGCGGCGACGACCTGGCCACGCTGCTCGCCGAGCAGCGGATCAGCCACGCCGTCATCCCGTCCGCCACGCTGGCCAGCGTCCCCGAGACGCCGCTGCCGGACCTGCGCACCCTGCTCGTCGGCGGTGACGTGGTCGGCCCCGAGCTGGTCGAACGCTGGGGCGACGGCCGGCGCATGCTCAACGGGTACGGCCCCACCGAGGCCACCATCTGGGCCTCGGCCAGCGACGCCCTCGTCCCCGGCGAGAACCCGCCCATCGGCTCGCCGCTCCGCGGCACCCGCGTCCACGTCCTGGACGCCGGGCTGCGGCCCGTGCCGCCCGGCGTGGCCGGAGAGCTGTACGTCGCCGGCGACGGCCTGGCCCGCGGCTACCTGGGCCGCCCCGCGCTGAGCGCGGAGCGGTTCGTGGCCGACCCCTTCGGCGCTCCGGGCGAGCGCATGTACCGCACCGGCGACCTGGCCCGCTGGCGGCCCGACGGCTCGCTCGACTTCGCCGGCCGGGTCGACCACCAGGTCAAGATCCGCGGGTTCCGGATCGAGCTGGGCGAGATCGAGGCCGTGCTGGCCCGCCACCCCGACGTGGAGCGGGCGGTCGTGATCGTGCGCGAGGACCGGCCGGGCGACAAGCGCATCGTCGCCTACCTCGTGGCCGCCAAGGCCCCCGAGTCCGGCCAGGTGCGTGCCCACGTGGCCGCGCACCTGCCCGAGTACATGGTGCCCGCGGCCTTCGTGGTCCTCGACGAGCTGCCCGCGACGGCCAACGGCAAGCTCGACAGGAAGCTGCTGCCCGCCCCCGAGTTCGCCACCCGATCGGGCGGCCGCACCCCGCGCACCGCCCGCGAGGAGATCATGTGCGGGCTGTTCGCCGAGATCCTCGGCGTGCCCGTCGGGATCGACGACAACTTCTTCGAGCTCGGCGGCCACTCTCTGCTCGCCACCCGCCTGGTCGGCCGCCTGAGGTCCACCCTCGGCGCCGAGGTACGCGTGCGCGACCTGTTCCGCGCCCCCACGGTGGCCACGCTCGCCGGCCGTCTGGAGCCCGCCCGCGAGGCCCGGCCCCCGCTGGTGGCCCGCCCCAGGCCGGAGCGGATCCCGCTGTCCATGGCCCAGCAGCGCCTGTGGTTCCTGCACCGGCTCGAAGGACCGAGCCCGGCCTTCAACGTGCCGCTGGCGCTGCACCTGTCCGGCGCGCTGGACGTCGAGGCCCTGCGCCAGGCGCTCACCGACCTGGTGGACCGGCACGAGGCGCTGCGCACGGTCTACCCCGACGACGGCGGGCGGCCGTACCAGCTCATCCACCCCGAGGGCCAGGTACGGCCGGTGCTGGACGTCGTCTCCGGCGGCTCGATCGGCGACGCGCTCACCTACACCTTCGACCTGGCCGCCGAGGCGCCCATCAGGGCGACCCTGTTCACCCGGCCCGAGCCGGGCGAGTACTGCCTGCTCCTGCTGCTGCACCACATCGCCACCGACGGCGTGTCGATGAGCACGCTCAGCCGCGACCTGTCGGCCGCCTACGCCGCCCGCCTGAGCGGCCGCGCGCCCGGCTGGGAGCCGCTACCCGTCCAGTACGCCGACTTCACGCTCTGGCAGGCCGAGACGCTCGGCAGCGACGAGGACCCGGCCAGCGTGCTGTCCAGCCAGCGCGACTACTGGAAGAACCAGCTCGCCGGCGCCCCCGAGCCGCTCGAACTGCCCGCCGACCGGCCGCGCCCCGTCCGGCGCGGCAGCCTGGCCGAGCGGGTCACCTTCGACGTCGACGCCGGGCTGCACTGGGACCTCATCGGCCTGGCCAGGCGGAGCAACGCCACGCTGTTCATGGTGATGCACGCCGCGCTGGCCGGGCTGCTCACCAGGCTCGGCTCCGGCCAGGACATCCCGATCGGGACCGGCGTGGCCGGGCGCGGCGACCCCGCGCTCGACGACGTGGTCGGCTTCTTCATCAACATGGTCGTGCTGCGTGCCGACACCTCCGGCGACCCCACCTTCCGCGAGCTGCTGGGGCGGGTCCGCGAAACCGACCTGGCCGCCTACGCCAACTCCGACGTGCCCTTCGACCGGGTCGTCGACGCCGTCAACCCCGTCAGGTCGATGAGCCACGCCCCGCTGTACCAGGTCACGCTCACCGTGGACCGGGACGTCATCGACGGCAACCTGCGCCTGCCCGGCCTGTCGGTGCGCGCCGACAGCCCCGACCCCGGCTCCGCCAAGTTCGACCTGTGGGTCGGGCTGACCGAGACCTACGCCCCCGACGGCACCCCGGCGGGCATGGAAGGCGTGGTCAAGTTCGCCACCGACATCTTCGACCGGGACACGGCCGAGCGGATCGCGGGCTGGTTCTGCCGGTTGTTGCGGTCGGTGGCGGCCGACGCCGATCAGCGCCTCGGCGCGGTGGAGCTGCTGTCCGGCGGTGAACGGCGGCAGTTGCTGAGCCAATGGGGCGACGGCGGCTCGGCCGGGCCGCGCATGACGCTGCCGGCGCTGTTCGAGGAGCGGGTGCGCGAGTGCCCCGACGCGGTGGCGGTGGTGGACGGGTCCGTGTCGTGGTCGTACCGGGAGGTCAACGAGCGGGCCAACCGGCTGGCGCGGTTCCTCATCGACCGCTACGGGGCCGGGCCCGAGTCGCTGGTGGCGGTCGCGCTGCCGCGATCGGCCCAGGCGGCGGTCGCCATGCTCGGCATCGCCAAGGCCGGGGCGGCGTACCTGCCGATCGACCCGGACTACCCGGCCGAGCGCGTCAACCTCATCCTCCGCGAAAGCGACCCCCTGGTCACCGTGACCGCCGACCTCCTCGACGACCTCCTTGACGATCAAGGCCGCCTTCCTGGGCACGACGTCACCGACGGCGAGCGGAGCGCGCCTCTCACGCCCGCCGCGCCCGCGTACGTCATCTACACCTCGGGCTCGACCGGCCGTCCCAAGGGCGTCGTGGTCACCCACCAGGGGCTCGCCGCGAGCGCGGCGTCGCAGCGGCACCGGCTCGGCACCGCGCCGGGCAGCCGCGTGCTGCAGTTCGCGCCGCTCAGCACGGACACGTCCGTGTTCGAGATGTTGTACGCCTTCGGCGCCGGCGCCACCCTCGTCGTCGTGCCGCCCGGCGTGCGCGGCGGCGACGAGCTGGCCGCGCTGCTCGCCGGGCAGCGGATCACCCACGCCGTGCTGCCGCCGGCCGCGCTGGCCAGCCTGCCCGTCGTGCCGCTGCCGGACCTGCGCACCCTGCTCGTCGGCACCGACGTGCTCGGCGCCGAGCTGGTCGGACGCTGGGGCGAGGGGCGCCTCATGCTCAACGGCTACGGCCCCACCGAGGCCACCATGTGGGCCTCCGCCAGCGACGCCCTGATCGCCGGCGAGAAGCCGCCCATCGGCTCGCCCCTGTACGGCCACCGCTTCCACGTCCTCGACCACGGGTTGCGGCCGGTGCCGCCGGGTGTGGTGGGGGAGTTGTACGTGGCCGGTGACGGGGTGGCGCGCGGGTATCTGGGGCGGCCGTCGTTGACGGCGGAGCGGTTCGTGGCTTGTCCGTGGTCGGCGGGGGAGCGGATGTATCGGACGGGGGATGCGGTGCGCTGGCGTGCTGATGGCCGGCTGGATTTCGTGGGCCGGGTGGATGAGCAGGTGAAGGTGCGTGGGTTCCGGATCGAGCTGGGGGAGATCGAGGCGGTGCTGGCCCGGCATCCGGAGGTGGAGCAGGCGGTCGTCATCGTGCGGGAGGACCGGCCGGGGGATCGGCGGATCGTGGCTTACGTGGTGGGCGGCGGGGTCGAGGCGGCGCGGTTGCGGGAGTTCGTGGCGGGGGTGTTGCCGGGGTACATGGTGCCGTCGGCGTTCGTGGTGCTGGCGGCGTTGCCGTTGTCGCCGAACCGGAAGGTGGATCGGCGGGGTTTGCCCGCGCCGGTGTACACCGTCGAGCCGGGGCGGGCGGCGCGGGGGCCGCGTGAGGAGATCGTGTGTGGTCTGTTCGCGGAGGTGCTCGGGGTGGCGCGGGTGGGGGTGGACGACAACTTCTTCGAGCTCGGCGGGCACTCGCTGCTGGCCACCCAGCTCGTCAGCCGCGTCCGCGCCGTGCTCGGCGCCGAGCTCCCGCTGCGCGAGCTGTTCGACCATCCGACCGTCGCCGCCCTGGCCGCCCGGCTCGACGACGCCGCCGAGGCCCGCGTCCCCGTCAGCGTCAGGCCGCGGCCCGAGCGGATCCCGCTGTCCACCGCCCAGCAGCGGTTGTGGTTCCTGCACCGGCTGGAGGGACCCAGCCCGACCTACAACATCCCGCTGCCCATCCGCCTGTCCGGCGAGCTCGACCGCGAGGCGCTCCAGGCCGCCGTGGACGACCTGGCGGACCGGCACGAGGTGCTGCGCACGGTGTTCCGCGAAAGCGACGGGCAGGCGTACCAGCATGTCCTGCCCGCCTCGCGCATCCCCGTCGAGCTCGTCGCCACCACCGAGGAGGAGCTGCCCGACCTGCTCGCGGAGGACATCCGCGTCCCCTTCGACCTGGCCGAGGAGCCGCCCGTGCGGTGCCGGCTCTACCGCACCGGGCCCGCCGAGCACGTGCTGCTGCTGCTCGTGCACCACATCGCGGGCGACGGCATGTCGATGATGCCGCTCTCGGCCGACTTCGCCACCGCGTACGCGGCCCGTCTTGAGGGCCGGGCACCCGGCTGGGAGCCGCTGCCCGTGCAGTACGCCGACTACACGCTCTGGCAGGCCGAGAACGCCGTCGGCGAGGACCAGGTCGGCTACTGGCGCGACACCCTCGCCGGCGCCCCCGAGCTGCTCGAACTGCCGGCCGACCGGCCGCGGCCGTCGGTCGCCAGCCACCGGGGCGCGACCGTTCCGGTGGACATCCCGGCCGAGACGCACCGCCGGGTGGCCGCGCTGGCCCGCGAGCGCGGCGCCACCGTGTTCATGGTGCTGCAGGCCGCGGTCGCCGCGCTGCTGGGCCGGCTCGGCGCGGGCACCGACATCCCGCTCGGCACCGTCGTCGCCGGACGCCACGACGCCGCGCTCGACCAGCTCGTCGGCTTCTTCGTCAACTCCCTGGTCCTGCGGACCGACCTGTCCGGCGACCCCGGCTTCCACGAGCTGATCGACCGGGTCAGGGAGACGGACCTGGCCGCCTACGCCCACGCCGAGGCGCCCTTCGAGCGGGTCGTCGAGGCCGTCAACCCCGCCCGATCCCTGGGTCACACCCCCCTCTACCAGGTCATGTTCAGCCTGATGAGCGACGGTCACCCCCGGCTCGACCTGCCGGGGCTGCGGGGCTCCTTCGAGCCCGTGCGGGGCAGCGTCGCCAAGTTCGACCTGGCCTTCGGGCTGCGCGAGAACCACGGCGGCGACGGCCTGCCCGCGGGCATCTGCGGCTCGCTGGAGTACGCCACCGACCTGTTCGACCGGGACACGGCCGTCTCGCTCGCCGACCGGCTGACCCGTCTGGTGACCGTGCTCTCCGCCGACCCGGCCCTGCGGCCGGGCCAGGTGGACCTGCTGTCGCAGGACGAGCACCGCCTGCTGGCCGCCGGCAACGCGACCGGCGCGCCCATCCCCGCCCCGGCCTTCCAGGAGCTGTTCGAGGCCCAGGCCGCCCGCACGCCGCAGGCCACCGCCGTGGTGGACGACACGACCACGCTGACCTACCGGGAGCTGAACGAGCGGGCCAACCGGCTGGCTCACCTGCTCATCGAACGGCACGGCCGCGGCCGCTTCTTCGCCGTCGGGCTGCCGCCGGGCGCGGACGTCGTCGTCACCCTGCTGGCCGTGCTCAAGGCGGGCGGCGTGTACGTGCCCTTCGACCCCGCCCATCCGGCCGACCGCGTCCGCGGCACGATCCACAGCGCCCGCCCGGCCGTGCTCATCGGCTCGGCGGCGCCCGCGGAGATCCCCGGCGTGGACACCCCGTGGCTGCTCCTCGACTCCCCGCAGGTCGCCGCCGGCCTCGCGGGCCGGCCGCACGGCAACCCGCCGCCGGCCGCCGGGGCCGACCGCCTCATGTACGTGATCTACACCTCCGGCTCCACCGGCCGCCCCAAGGGCGCCATGGTGCACCAGCACGGCATGGTCAACCACCTGCTGGCCAAGGTCGAGGAGCTGGGCATCGGGGAGGGTGACGCGGTGGTGTTCAACGCGCCGCTCACGTTCGACGTCTCGGTGTGGCAGATGTTGTCGGCCCTGCTGGCCGGCGGCCGGACCCACATCGTCACCAAGGACGTCGCCAGGGACCCGCTCGAACTGTTCGCCGAGGTCGAACGGCACGGGCTCACCGTCCTGGAGGTCGTACCCTCCTTCATGCGGGCCGGGCTCGACGCCTACGACGCCGGCCTCCCGTCGCCGGACATGCCGTCGCTGCGCTGGTTCATCGTCAACGGCGAGGTGCTCTCCCCGGAGATCTGCAAGCGCTGGTACGCCCGCTTCCCGCAGGCCGGCCTGATCAACGCGTACGGGCTGACCGAGTGCTCCGACGACAACACCCACGCCTTCATCGGGCACGACATCGACGCCCAGGTCGAGCAGGGCCGGCTGCCCGTGGGCCGCCCGCTGCGCAACAACCGGCTGCACATCCTCGACGCGGGACTCCTCCCGGTGCCGCCCGGCCTGCCCGGCGACCTCTACATCGCCGGCACCGGCGTCGGTCTCGGCTACCTGGGCGACCCGTCGCGCAGCGCCGAACGGTACGTCCCCGACCCGTTCGCCCCCGAGCCCGGCGCGCGCATGTACCGCACCGGCGACCGGGTGCGGCTGCGCGCCGACGGGCAGCTCGACTTCCTGACCCGGGTGGACCACCAGGTCAAGATCCGCGGCAACCGGATCGAGCTGGGCGAGGTCGAGGCCGCGCTGCGCGCGCTGCCCGACGTCAGCGACGCCGTGGTCATCGCCGACGAGCCGGCCGGCGGCCCCAAGCGGCTCCTCGGGTACGCCGTCACCCGCCTCTCCCCGGCCGCCCTGCGGGAGCGCCTGGAGGCGGTGCTGCCGGACTACATGGTGCCCGCGGCCCTCGTACCGCTGGACGACCTGCCGCTCACCCCGAACGGCAAGGTCGACAGGAAGGCGCTGCCCGACCCGTCCTACGCCGGGGTCACCGGCGGCCGCGAGCCGCGCACCGAGCGGGAGCGCATCTTCCGCGACCTGTTCGCCGAGGTGATCGGCGTCGAGGACGTCTCCGTCGACGCCGGGTTCTTCCAGCTCGGCGGCGACAGCATCATGTCGCTCCAGCTGGTCTCGCGCGCCCGGCGCGCCGGGCTGACCATCACCGCGCGCGACGTGTTCCAGCAGCAGACCGTGGAGGCGCTCGCGGCCGTCGCGCAGGAGGCCGCGGCCGGGCCCGCGCCCGTGGACGCCGGGGTCGGCGACCTCCCGGCCACACCGATCATGCACTGGCTCCGGGAGCTGGACGGGCCGTACGCCGGGTTCAACCAGTCGATGGCGCTCACCGTGCCCTCCGGGCTGGGCGAGCACCTCGTACCCGCCGTCCAGGCGCTGCTCGACCGGCACGACATGTTGCGGGCCCGGCTGGACCCGGACACCTGGACGCTCCAGGTGCGCACGCCCGGCTCGGTGCCGGCGGGCGGCCTCGTCCGCCGGGTGGACGTCGCCGGGCTGACCGGCGGCGCGCTGGCCGGCGCCGTCGCCCGCGAGGGTGAGCGGGCCAGGTCGGAGTTGTCGCCAGGCGAGGGCGCGATGGTGCGGGCCGTCTGGTTCGACGCGGGCGCGCGGCCGGGCGTGCTGCTCCTGGTGGCGCACCACCTCGTCGTGGACGGCGTCTCCTGGCGCATCATCGTCCCCGACCTGCGCGCCGCCTGGCAGGCCCTGGCCGGCGGCGGCACGCCGGAGCTCGACCCGGTGCCCACCTCGTTCCGGGCCTGGGCGCACACGCTGGCCGCGCTCGCCCGCGAGCCCCGGCCCGACCGCGCCGTATGGGAGGCGCTGCCGGCCGGCGAGCCGCCGCTCGGCGCCCGCCCGCTCGACCCCGCCAGGGACACCGCGGCCACGGCCCGCGACCTGACCGTGACGCTGCCCGCCGGCGTCACCGAGGCGCTGCTGACGCGGGTGCCCGCCGTCTACCACGCCTCCGTCAACGACGTGCTGCTGACCGGCCTGGCCATCGCGGTCGCCCGGCAGGCGAACCGGCACGGCCTGCTGGTGGACGTCGAGGCGCACGGACGCGAGGAGCTGACCGACGGGCTCGACCTGTCGCGCACGGTCGGCTGGTTCACCAGCATGTACCCGGTCAGCCTCGACGCGGGCCCCGTGAGCGACCAGGACCTGTCCGAAGGCGGCCCCGCCGTGGGCGCCGCGCTCAAGCGGATCAAGGAGAGCCTGCGGGTGATCCCCGACAACGGCGTCGGCTTCGGCCTCTGGCGCCACCTCGCCGGCGAGCCGCGGGTGTCGCCGGTCCCGCAGATCGGCTTCAACTACCTGGGCCGGTTCGGCGGCGGGAACGACTCCGGCCACTGGGCGCCCGCCGCGAACCTGCCCACGCCGGTGGCCCGCGATCCCGAGATGCCCGCCGCGCACGCCCTGGAGGTGATCGCCACCGCCGTGGACGGCGCCGGCGGCCCGGCCCTGTCCGTCACCTGGTCCTGGCCGCGCGAGCTGTTCACCGAGCAGGAGGTCCGCGACCTCGCCGAGGGCTGGTTCGCCGCGCTGCGCGGCATCGTCCGGCACGCCGACCGGCCGGACGCGGGCGGCCACACGCCGTCGGACCTGTCGCTGGCGCTCAGCCAGGACGAGATCGACGACCTGGAGAACGAGCTGATGGAGGAGTGGGCGTGATGACCGCGATGACCACGACTACCCGGACGACCCGGACGGCCACCTCGGCCTTCGAGGATGTGCTGCCGCTGGCGCCGATGCAGGAAGGGCTGCTCTTCCACGCGCTGGCCGACCCCGACGGCGTGGACGCCTACACCGTCACGATGGTCCTGCGGCTGGAGGGCCGTCTGGACCCCGCCGCCCTGCGCTCGGCCGCGCGGGCGCTGCTGCGCCGGCACGCCGGGCTGCGGGCGGGCTTCCGCCAGCGCAAGAACGGCCAGTCCATGCAGGTCATCCACCACGACGTCGAGCTGCCCTGGAGCGAGACCGACCTGAGCGGCACAGGCGGCACAGGCGGCGTGGGCGTCGGCGAGGCCGAGCGTGAGGCCGACTTCGCCGCGTTGTTCGCGGCCGAGCAGGCGCGCCGGTTCGACCTCACCAGACCGCCCGCCCTCCGGTTCACGCTGGTCAGGATGGCCGCCGAGGATCACCGGCTGATCGTCGCCAACCACCACATCCTGTACGACGGCTGGTCGCTGCCCATCCTGCTGCGCGAACTGGTCGCGCTCTACCACTCCCGGGGCGACGCCTCGGCGCTGCCCCGCGTCACGCCCTTCCGCGACTACCTCGCCTGGCTGGGCCGGCAGGACGCCGGGGAGACGGAGGCGGAGTGGCGGCGGGCCCTCGACGGGCTGTCGCGACCGACCCGGCTGTTCCCGGACGCCCCGGAACGGGTGCCCGAGCTGCCGGGACGGCTCATCCTCGACCTGCCGGACGCGGTGGCGCGCGGTCTGGTGGAGTCCATGCGCGCCCGCGACATCACCGCGAACACCGTCGTCCAGGGCGCCTGGGCGCTGCTGCTCGGTGAGCTCACCGGCGCGCGGGACGTCGTGTTCGGGGCGGTGGTCTCCGGCCGGCCGCCCGATCTGCCCGGCGTCGAGTCCATGGTCGGGATGTTCATGAACACCGTCCCGGTCCGCGTCCGGCTCGACCCGTTGGAGCCGTACGCTGCCCTGCTCGCCCGGCTGCAGGACGAGCAGGCCGCGCTCCTGGCCCACCAGCACATGAGCCTCGGGAGCATCCACCGGATGTGCGGGCTCGGCGAGCTGTTCGACACCGTCGTCACCGTGGAGAACTACCCCTCCGGCCCGGCCACCGGCCAGGACGCCGAGCTCCGGGTGAGCGTCGGGGGGCGCGACTCCGCCCACTACCCGCTCCGGCTCATCGCGGGCCTGGCGGGCGGGCGGCTGCAGATGGAGCTGGAGTACCGGACGGACCTGCTCGACGAGGCCGCCGCCCGCGCGCTGGGCGGCTGGCTGTCCGAGGCGCTCGCCCTGCTCGCGGCCTCCCCGGAGGTCCCGGTCACCCTTCCGCCGGTCCCCTTTCCGAGCGCAGTGCCCAGCCCGTTGTCCGTGCCCGTCCCGGCGCCCGCCCGGCGGGCGGCGGGGCCCGTCGCGGAGATCCTGTGCGGGCTGTTCGCCGAGGTGCTCGGCGTGCCCGACGTGCGGCCCGACGACGACTTCTTCGCGCTCGGCGGCCGGTCGCTGACCGCCGTCAAGCTGCTGAGCAGGGTCCGGGCCGTGTTCAAGGCCGGGCTGCAGGTCCGGGCCATCTTCGACGCGCCGACTCCCGTCCTGCTGGCCCGGCGCGTCGAGGCCGCGGGAGAGGCCGGGCCGCCGCCGGCGCCGCTGCCCCGCCCGGAGCGGATCCCGCTGTCGTGGGCCCAGCATCGGTTGTGGTTCATGTTCCGCCTGGAGGGGCCGAGCGCCACGTACAACATCCCCGGCGCGCTGCGGTTGCGCGGCCCGCTCGACGCCGGCGCGCTGCGCCGGGCCCTGCACGACGTGGTGACCAGGCACGAGTCCCTGCGCACCGTCTTCCCGGAGCATGACGGCGTGCCCGAGCAGCGCGTTCTCCCGTCCGGTGCGGCCCGCGTGCCGCTGGAGGTCCGTGACGTGGACCCGGCGGAGCTGGACGCGGCGCTCACCGCCGCCTGCGGGCACGCCTTCGACCTGACCCGGGAGCCGCCCCTGCGCGTCACGCTGTTCCGGCTCGGCCCGCAGGATCACTGCCTGCTGGTGCTGCTGCACCACATCGCCGGCGACGGCTGGTCGATGGGGCCGCTGGCCAGAGACCTGTCCACCGCGTACGCCGCCCGCCTGAGCGGCGCCGCGCCCACCTGGGAGCCGCTGCCCCTCCAGTACGCCGACCACGCCCTGTGGCAGCAGCGCGCGGACCTCGGCCCGGACCTCGACCACTGGCGGCGGGCCCTGAACGGCCTGCCCGAATGCCTGGAGCTGCCCGGCGACCGGCCGCGCCCCGCCCGGGCGAGCCACCGCGGCGACCTGGTGCCCATCGACTGGGGCTCCGGCCTGCGGGACGGCGTCGCCAAGCTGGCCAGGGAGACGGGTACGACCGTGTTCATGGTGCTCCAGGCTGGTTTGGCGGCCCTGCTGACCAGGCTCGGCGCGGGCGCCGACATCCCGATCGGCACTCCGGAGGCGGGCCGTGGCGACGAGGCGCTCGACGACCTCGTCGGCTTCTTCGTCAACACCCTGGTGCTGCGTACGGACACCTCGGGCGACCCCTCCGTACGCGACCTGCTGAGCCGGGTCCGTGAGACCGACCTGGCCGCGTACGCGTACGCCGGCGTGCCGTTCGAGCGGCTCGTCGAGGTCGTCAACCCGCCGCGCTCGCTCGGCCATCACCCGTTGTTCCAGGTCATGCTCGCGATGCAGGACGCGGACGGCGAGCCGCTCGGGCTGGCCGGTCTGACGGCCGAGCCGGCGGGTGTGCGGGCCGGCGTGGCCAAGTTCGACCTGGCGTTCAGCGTGGACGCCGGGTTGCGCGGCGTCCTGGAGTATGCGACGGACCTGTTCGACCGGCGTACCGCCGAGGCGCTGGTGCGGCGGCTCGGCGGGCTGCTCGCGGCGGCCGTCGCGGACCCGGACGCACCGCTCAGCGCGCTGCCCGTGCTGCTGCCGGGGGAGGACGCATGGGGCGACGGCGGTCCGGCCACCCCGGCCGCGACCCTGACGGAGCTGTTCGAGGAGCAGGTCCTGCGCACCCCCGGCGAGCCCGCGCTCGCGCTCGGCGCGGAACGGCTCACCTACGCCGAGCTCAACGGCCGGGCCAACCGGCTGGCCCACCAGCTCATCGCGCAAGGCGTCGGCCCCGAGCGGATCGTCGCGCTGAAGCTGCCCAGGGGCGCCGACCTCGTGATCACCGGGCTCGCCGTCCTGAAGGCGGGCGGCGCCTGCCTGCCCGTCGACCCCGCCTACCCCGAGGCCCGCATCGAGGCGATGCTCGCCGACGCGCGGCCCGCCTTGGTCGTCTCCGAGCCGCTGCCGGACCCCCGCTACCCCTCGCGCAACCCCACGAACGCGGACCGCGTCGCGCCCCTGTCGGCGGCCTCACCCGCGTACGTGATCTACACCTCGGGCTCGACCGGCCGTCCCAAGGGCGTCGTGGTCACCCACCACGGCTTCGCCGCCCTGCGGGACAACCAGGCCAGCGCCTACCCGGCCGGTCCGGGTGACCGGGTGCTCCAGTACGTCTCGCCCAGTTTCGACGTCTCGGTGGCCGAGTTGTGCCTGAGCCTGCTGACCGGCGCCTGCCTGGTCGGCCCCGGCGACGGGCTGACCGGCGACGAGCTCGCCGGCCTGCTCGCCGCCGAGCGGGTCAGCCACGCGTTCCTGCCCCCGGCGGTGCTGGCCGGGCTGCCCGCGGACGGGCCCTGGCCGGGCACCGTCCTCACCGGCGGCGAGACGCTCGCCGCCGAGACGCTCGCGCGCTGGAGCGCGGGCCGCCGGCTCATCAACGAGTACGGCCCCACCGAGGTCACCGTCGCCGCCGCCGTCAGCGCGCCGCTGTCGGACGCCGAGCCGCCCCCCATCGGCCGGCCGGTGCCCGGCGCTCGGATCCACGTCCTCGACCACGGGTTGCGGCCGGTGCCGCCGGGTGTGGTGGGGGAGTTGTACGTGGCCGGTGACGGGGTGGCTCGTGGGTATCTGGGGCGGCCGTCGTTGACGGCGGAGCGGTTCGTGGCTTGTCCGTGGTCGGCGGGGGAGCGGATGTATCGGACGGGGGATGCGGTGCGCTGGCGTGCTGATGGCCGGCTGGATTTCGTGGGCCGGGTGGATGAGCAGGTGAAGGTGCGTGGGTTCCGGATCGAGCTGGGGGAGATCGAGGCGGTGCTGGCCCGGCATCCGGAGGTGGAGCAGGCGGTCGTCATCGTGCGGGAGGACCGGCCGGGGGATCGGCGGATCGTGGCTTACGTGGTGGGCGGCGGGGTCGAGGCGGCGCGGTTGCGGGAGTTCGTGGCGGGGGTGTTGCCGGGGTACATGGTGCCGTCGGCGTTCGTGGTGCTGGCGGCGTTGCCGTTGTCGCCGAACCGGAAGGTGGATCGGCGGGGTTTGCCCGCGCCGGTGTACACCGTCGAGGCGGGGCGGGCGGCGCGGGGGCCGCGTGAGGAGATCGTGTGTGGTCTGTTCGCGGAGGTGCTCGGGGTGGCGCGGGTGGGGGTGGACGACAACTTCTTCGAGCTCGGCGGGCACTCGCTGCTGGCCACCCAGCTCGTCAGCCGTATCCGCGCCGTGCTCGGCGCCGACCTGCGGGTGGGCGACGTGTTCGAACAGCCCACCCCGGCCAGGCTGAGCGCCCGGTTCGACGGCGGCTCGCGCGGCGCGTTCGACGTCCTGCTGCCGCTGCGCGAGAGCGGCGGCGCGGCGCCGCTGTTCTGCCTGCACCCCCTGGCCGGCCTGAGCTGGCGGTACGCGGGACTGCTCCGTCACCTCGGCCCCGACCGGCCGGTGTACGGCCTGCAGGCCCGCGGGCTCGACGGCCGCGACCCGCTCCCGGCCACCCTGGACGACCTCACCGCCGACTACGCCGCCCAGATCCGCAAGGTACAGCCCGAGGGCCCGTACCACCTGCTGGGCTGGTCGCTGGGCGGCAACTTCGCCCAGGCGCTCGCGGCCCGGCTGCGGGCGGAGGGCGAGCGGGTGGGCCTGCTGGCCGTGCTCGACGCGTACCCGACGCCGCCGGACGAGAAGGACTACTCCGACCGGCACGTCCTGCTCGCCGACATGTGCGAGCACTACGCGGAGGCGTACGGCGCCGGCCCGGTGGACGTCACCACGATGAGCACCGGCGAGCTGCGCGACCGGGTGATCGAGCTGCTCGGCGGCAGCCAGGGCGAGCTGGGCAGCCTCGACGCCGGGGAGCGCGGCCACGCCCTGGAGGTCATGGTCAACAGCATCCGCGTCACCGCCGGGCCCGCCCCGCGCTTCGACGGCGACCTGCTGCTCGTCACCTCCTCGAAGCCGTCCTCCCCGCCCGAGGCGTGGCACCCGTACGTCACCGGGGCCGTCGAGGTGCGCGGCGCCGGCTGCGAGCACCACCGCATGCTGGAGCCCGAGCCCCTCGCCGGGATCGCCGAGCTGATCGAGGACCGCCTGCGGTGACCGCATGACGGAACCGTCCGTGGCCGGGCAGGCCACGGACGGTTGGGTATTCGGGCAAGTCCGAGGAGGGCGGGGTGCACGGGGTGGGTGGAGTAATATTACACCGAGATAGGAATTGCGCACGTGTGTAG
>NZ_JBSFVA010000058.1:0-43908 GCF_053592075.1 Nonomuraea sp. NPDC002799 | reverse complement strand
AAGGCGTGACTGACGGTGAGTTGGCGGGTGCGCACGCCGCGTGCGGCGAAGTGCTCGCCGATGGCCAGGACGTCGTGGGTGTCGCCGGAGATGACCACGGATGTGGTGGTGTTGACGGCGGCGAGGGCGACGGTCGGGCTGAGGTGGGGCCGGATGTCGTGCTCGGTGGTGTTGATGGCGAGCATGGCGCCGCCGGGGGGCAGGGTTTGCATGAGGTGGGCGCGTGCGGTGATGAGGGTGCAGGCGTCGCTCAGGGTGAGGGCCCCGGCGATGTGGGCGGCGGTGATCTCACCGATGGAGTGGCCTGCCAAATAGTCGGGGGTGAGGCCGTGCTGCTGGAGCAGGTGGTAGAGCGCGGTTTGGTGGGCGAAGAGGGCGGGTTGGGTGTGGCCGGTTTGGTGGAGTTGTTCGGGGTCTTCGGCCCACATGATGTCGCGGAGCGGGAAGTCGAAGTGGTCGCAGACGTCGTCGAGCGCGCGGGCGAACACCGGATGGTGCGCATACAGCTCGCGGCCCATGCCGGGGTGCTGGGCGCCTTGCCCGGTGAACAGGTACGCGACCTTGCCGCCGTCGCCGGTGGTGATCGGCGCCTCACCGTTGGCCAGCGCTGCTAAGCCGGTGAGGTAGTCCTGGCGGGTGGATGCGGTGACGGCGGCGCGGTAGCCGAACTGCGAACGCCTGAACAACGTGTGGGCGACGTCGCCGAGATGAAGGTCCGGCTGCGCTTGGACACGGTCGGCGAGATGGCGGGCTTGGGCGCGCAGGGCGTCACTCGTTTTCGCGGACAGCAGCCACGGTAGTGGCTGGGGTGTTGAGGGCGTGGCGGGCTCGGGCGGCTTGGTGGGTTCTGGTTCGGGTGGTTGTTCCAGGATGAGGTGGGCGTTGGTGCCGCTGATGCCGAAGGAGGAGATTGCGGCGCGGCGGGGGTGTCCGTTGGGTTGCCATGGCTGGGCTTGGGTGAGCAGGTTGACGGCGCCAGAGGTCCAGTCGATGTGGGGGCTGGGCTGATCGGCGTGCAGCGTCCGGGGCAGGGTGCCGTGCCGCATCGCCATGAGCATTTTGATGATGCCGGCCACACCTGCGGCGGCTTGGGTGTGGCCGATGTTGGACTTGATCGAGCCGAGCCACAACGGCTGGTCGCGGTCCTGGCCGTAGGTGGCGAGGATGGCCTGCGCTTCGATGGGGTCGCCCAGGGTGGTGCCGGTGCCGTGCGCCTCCACCACGTCCACGTCGGACGGGGTCAGCCGGGCGCTGGCCAGGGCCCGCTGGATGACACGCTGCTGGGCCGGACCGTTCGGAGCCGACAATTGGCTGCTGGTCCCGTCCTGGTTGACGGCGCTGCCCCGGATGAGGCCGAGGATGGTGTGGCCGTTGCTCCGGGCGTCCGACAGCCGTTCCAGCAGCAGGATCCCGGCGCCTTCACTCCAGCCGGTGCCGTCGGCGAGCTGGGAGAACGACTTGCAGCGGCCGTCCGGCGACAGCCCGCGCTGGCGGCTGAACTCCACGAACACGCCGGGCGTGGCCATCACGGTCACACCGCCGGCGAGCGCCAGTGAGCACTCGCCGTTGCGCAGGGCCTGGGCGGCGAGGTGGACGGTGACCAGGGAGGACGAACACGCGGTGTCGACGGTGACGGCGGGCCCGCGCAAGCCGAACGTGTAGGCGATGCGGCCGGAGGCGATGCTCGACGCGCTGCCGAGGCCGAGGAACCCCTCCAGCTCGGCGGGCGGATTCGTCATCCCCATGCCGTAGTCGTCGTACATCGTGCCGATGAAGACGGCGGTGTCGCTGTCCCGGACCGACCGTATGTCCAGTCCGGCGTTCTCGAGCGTCTCCCAGGTCGTCTCCAGCAGCAGCCGGTGTTGCGGATCCATCGCGGCGGCCTCACGCGGATTGATCCCGAAGAAAGCAGCGTCGAATTCGCCGGCGTCGTAAAGAAAACCGCCGCGAGTTGAATACGTATGACCGGGCCTGTCCGGGTCCGGGTGGTAGATGTCCGTGCTCCATCCCCGGTTCTCGGGGAAATCGGAGATGGCGTCGACGCCGCCGGCGACCAGCTCCCAGAGTTGCTCCGGCGATCGCACTCCGCCGGGGTAACGGCAGCCCATGCCGACCACCGCGATCGGCTCGTCGCGCTGTTCGCGTATGGCTTGAAGTTGTTGTCTGGTTTCGTAGAGGTCAGCCGCCACGCGCTTGAGGTAAGTGCGCAACCTGTCCTGATCCGTCACCGCGATCAACTCCTCATAACAGCCGGCGTCGGCAGGGTAAAAGCGGGGGCTAATAAGCGCCTTACCCGGTCCTAAAGCGGACGGCTCGGCAGGCGCTTCAGAACGGCTTTAGGGCACCTTAAGCGGTCTGTTAGGCGCTGCCCTGATGCTCGTCATGTCCCGGTCGGCGGCACGAACGCGTTACGCCGGAGCACGTTGCTCACTTGGTCTGGATTGCGTCGGGCGAGTAGAGAGGTTTCGATGCTGAGGCGAGCATGATCCGCTACGCTCGGTGCGCGACAGAGAGGTCCGACAAGGGAGCGGGTGAGTCAGATGAAAGACTACGGGACACGCAAGTGGTGGGTAATCGGCATGCTGTCGCTGGCCATCCTCATCACCGGTCTCGATATGACCGTGCTGAATCTGGCGCTGCCGACACTGGCTGCCGAACTGGGCGCGTCCATTGGGCAGTTGCAATGGATCGTCAACGCTTATGTGCTCGTGGAAGCGTCACTGTTGTTACCTATCGGCCTGCTCGGTGACAGACTGGGCCGTAAGAAAGTCTTGCTGATCGCACTGGCGTTGTTCGGGGTGGCTTCGTTATTCGCCGCCTATGCCACTTCCGCGGGTGCGTTGATCACCGCCCGCGCGGTGCTCGGCCTCGGTGCCGCGGCGCTGGTTCCGCTGCCCTTCGCCATGGTTCCGGTGATGTTCACCGAAGCGGAGCGGCCGAAGGCGATCGGGCTGCTGACGTTGATCACCACCGTGGCCTTCCCCCTCGGGCCGATCGTGGGCGGCTGGCTGCTCTCGCACTTCTGGTGGGGATCGGTGTTCCTGATCAATGTGCCGGTCGTCATCGTGACCCTGGTGACGCTGATCCTGCTGATGCCCGAGTCACGCAGCGAGCATCGCCCGCGGATCGACTTCGTGGGCATGCTGATCTCCAGCGCCGGTCTGGCGATCGTGACGTTCGGCGTGATCCAGGCGGGCGAACGCGGCTGGGGCGACCCGCTCGCGCTCACGGTCATCGTGGCCGGCCTGCTGACGCTCGCGGCTTTCGTCGGGTGGGAACGGCGCATCAGCAGGCGCGGCCAGCCCCTGATCGAGCTCGGGCTGTTCCGCTCCGCCAGCTTCACCTGGGGCACGATCCTGACGATCACCGTGTTCTTCGCCATCTTCGGCCTGCTCTTCACACTGCCGCAGTACTTCCAGGAGATCCAGGGCACCGACCCGATGGGCGCCGGGTTGCGCCTGCTCCCGGTCATCGGCGGGCTCGCGCTCGGCACCCTGCTGGCCGGGTTCCTGGCCCGCGCCATCGGCTCGAAGTTCACCGTGGCGGCCGGCTTCGTGTTGATGGCCGTCGGATTCGTGCTCGCGGCGATGACCGGCCTGGACACCGGATACGGCTATGTCGCCCTGTGGTCGGTGATCATCGGCGCCGGATTCGGCGTAGTGATCACCACGGCGATGGACGCGGCACTCGGCGAGTTGTCGGCCGAGCGCAGCGGTGTGGGATCCGCGCTGATCCAGGCGATGCAGCGGGTGGGCAGCGCGTTCGGCGTGGCGATCCTCGGCTCCGTCCTCAACGGCGTGTACCGCAACTCCGTCGATGTCGGCGGGCTGCCGCCCGCGGCCGCGGAGGCCGTGAAGGAGAGCCTGGCCAGTGGTGTGGCGGTGGCTCAGGAGCAGGGCTCGGCGGCGCTGCTGAGGTCGGCGTCCGCGGCCTTCGTCGACGGCATGACGACGTCGTTTCTGCTGGTCGGCGCGGTCTCGCTGGCCGGCATCGTGCTCGCGGTCGTTTTTCTGCCGCACCGAGTAGTCAAGACCCAGCCCCCGGAGTCCGTAGCCACGACCACGATCGGTCCGCATACGGAGTAACCGGCAAGCAGATCAGGGAGAAGCACGCCTATGCCTGAGATGTCCCAGGAGACGGTAGCCCTCGTGGAGGGGTCCTCTCTAGCCGAGATCCGCAACCTGGACTTCGACGATGTCATGGACTACGTCCACAAGGACCTCAAGAAACTGCCGGACTACATCGACCTGTATCGGCGCTACTACCGTCAGCGGTGGGACGTCTACGACCTCGACTTCAGCCAGGACGTCGTGGACTGGAACACCCGGATGCCGCAGGACGAGCGCGACGCGTTCGCGGCCATCGCGGCCGGGTTCCACCACGGTGAGCGGCAGGTCGAGGTCGAACTGCCGGTCTTCATGCTGGCGGGCAGCGAGGAGGCCAAGATCTACCTCGCCACCCAGATCGAGGACGAGGCCCGGCACACGGTGTTCTTCGACCGGTTCTACCGCGAGGTCGTCAAGCTGCCCGGCGAATCGGTCCAGGATCTGCTCGACTCGTCGTTCGAGTTCGTCTCGGAGACCTTCGTCGGCCCGTTCGGGCTCCTGGCCTACCTGGCGGACGACCTCAGGCGCGATCCGGAGGACCCGGTTCGCCGGGTCCGCTACGGCACGGCGTACTTCCTGTGGACCGAAGGGGTTCTGGCGCTGACGGTCATGAAGGTCACGCTGACCTACTGCCGCCGGCGCGGCTACCTTCCCGGCTACTACACGGGTTTCACCGCGTCCTGCCGGGACGAGGCGCGGCATGTGCAGTTCGGCATGCGGTTCCTGCGTGACTCCGTACAGGAGGATCCTCGGCTGCTCCGCGAGATCCACGACACGCTGCGCGCGGAGCTGAGCGTCAACGGCGCGGCGAGCAGGCCCGTCCCGCTGGAGCCGCTCGGCTGGTCACCGCCGGACGTGCAGCAGGTGATGATGCGGCAACTGCGGATGAAGTTGTCGGATGTGGGGATCGGCCTGCCGCCCGACATCGAGGCCATGGTGTCCAGGATCCAGCCGGAACTGGCGGGAGGCTGACGATGAGCGTGACAACCCAGAACACGACCTTGCGGTTCTTCGGCGAGGAGTGGGCGGAGGCGGCCCGCAAGGCGGTGGACGACGGCCCGGACGAGGCGGAACGCGCGACGAAGCTGCCGACCTACTGGGCGTGGATCGAGCGGGCGCGTACGTCCTATTCGTACTCCTGGGCGCTCGGCGTCCGCGGCAGGCCGGAAGATCTCGACGGACCGTCCTATCTGTACCTGAGATGGCAGGACGGCCGGTGCGCCGAGGCGTCGATCATCGGATCGGGCGAACCGGTCGCGGCCGACTACGTGCTGGTGGGCGACTTCGCCGTCTGGCAGGGTCTGCTGGCGGGTGAACGCGATCCGCAGCGGCTGGTCATGTACCGGCAGCTGAAGCTGCAGGAGGGCAGCAACACCCTGCTGTTCTTCCGGGGTGTGTACTTCTTCGTCGAGTCGGTCGGTTTGATCGGCCGGATACCCGCCCACTTCTGACACCGCACGCCTCTGCGGTCGCCGGACGGCCTGCCGGCGTCACTGTGTGTCGTGATGTCGCTGCTCTTCGTGGCTTTAGGGATGGGTAAGCCCGGCGTAAGAGACGTCGGCCACTCTCCCTGGAGAGGTTCCACGGAACAACGGGTGAGGAGAAACACCGTGCAGCAGACGCCCAGGAAGTCCGACGGCTCCCACTTACCTTCGCTGACCGGAATGCGATTCGCCGCAGCGTTTCTGGTCTTCTTGTCGCACGCCTTCGTGGTGGAGGCGCTGCTGGGCGATCCGGCGCTGACCATGGCGATCTACTTTCCCGGTCTGGCGCTCGGATTCGCCGGCGTCGGCTTCTTCTTCGTGCTGAGCGGTTTCGTGCTGGCCTGGTCGGCCGTCGAGAGTGACTCGCCACGGAGTTTCCTGCGCAGGCGCTTCGTCAAGATCGCTCCCAACCATCTGGTCGCCTGGGCGGCCGCGGTGCTGCTGGCCGCGTGGGCGGGCGAACAGGCCGGTCTCTGGACCAACGTCGCGAGCTTCTTCCTGGTGCACGCCTGGGTGCCGGGGATGACCGCGATCAACGGGCCGACCTGGTCGCTGAGCGTCGAGGTGGTGTTCTACCTGGCGTTGCCGTGGCTGTTGCCGGTGGTGCGGCGCATCCGCCCGCAACGGTTGTGGTGGTACGCGGGCGTGGTGGTCGCGGCCATCGTGGCGGTCCCGTTCCTCGCGCAGCTCATCCTGCCCTCGGAGCCCAGCTTCCAGGGCGCCCCCATGTCGCTGGTGCAGAACTGGTTCGTCTACATGTTGCCGCTGACCCGGGGCCTCGACTTCACGCTCGGGCTGCTGATGGCCAGGATCGTCAGGCACGGCCTGATGGTGCGCGTGCCGCTGAGCGCGGCGCTGCTCGTTCTGGCCGCCGGTTTCACGTCGCAGGTGCTGCTGATGCCGACCATCCACAGCCTGGTCGCGCCCGTGGTCGTGCCGCTCACCCTCGTGGTGGCCGCGGCCGCCGACGCCGACCTGCGCGGGACCTCGTCGCTGTTCCGGCACCGCGCCATGATCTGGCTGGGCGAGATCTCCTACGCGTTCTTCGTGGTGCACTATCTGGTCCTGCACTTCGGGCACCGGCTGATCGGCGTCGGGACGAAGTGGGACACCGCGACCGGGCTCGCCCTCATCGGGGGGTCGCTGATCGTCACGACGGGGATCGCCTGGCTGCTGCACGTGAGCGTCGAACGGCCCTGCATGCGGCGCTGGAGCCGGCCACGCCGCAAGTCCGTCCCGCTCGACAGGCCCTCCGCCGCCACCGCCTAGCAAGGAGATGACACGGTGCACCAGATTCTCGACGCGATCCTGGCCGGCGACCATGCCGGGATCGGCTCGCTTCCCGTGCCGGAGAGTTATCGCGGCGCGACGATCCAGGCGGACGACAGCGACATGTTCCGCGGTGTCGAGGCCAAGGACCGCGATCCCCGCAAGTCGCTGCACGTCCGGGAGGTGCCGACACCGGAGCTCGGCGCGGGGGAGGCGCTCGTCGCGGTGATGGCCAGCTCGATCAACTACAACACCGTGTGGTCCTCGATCTTCGAGCCGGTCAGCACCTTCGCGTTCCTGCGCAGGTACGGCCGGATCTCCCCGGCGGCCCAGCGGCACGACCTGCCGTACCAGGTGCTGGGCTCCGACCTTTCCGGCGTCGTGTTGCGGACCGGTCCCGGCGTGACCCGATGGGCGCCCGGCGACGAGGTCGTCGCGCACTGCCTGAGCGTCGAGCTGGAGAGCCCGGACGGCCACAACGACACGATGCTCGACAGCGAGCAGCGGATCTGGGGCTACGAGACCAACTTCGGCGGCCTGGCGGAGCTGGCGCTGGTGAAGACCAACCAGTTGATGCCCAAGCCGCGGCACCTCACGTGGGAGGAGGCCGCGTCGTCGGGGCTGGTGAACTCGACCGCCTACCGCCAGCTGGTCTCGCGCAACGGGGCCGGCATGAAACAGGGCGACGTCGTGCTGATCTGGGGGGCGAGCGGCGGTCTGGGCTCGTACGCCACCCAGTACGCGTTGAACGGCGGGGCCATTCCGGTGTGCGTGGTCTCCAGCGAGGCCAAGGCGGCGGCCTGCCGGCGGCTGGGCGCGGAGCTGGTGATCGACCGTTCCGCCGAGGGCTTCCAGTTCTGGCGCGACGAGCACACGCAGGACCAGCGCGAATGGCGCCGGTTCGGTGCCAAGATCCGGGAGCTGACCGGCGGGGAGGATCCGGACATCGTCTTCGAACATCCGGGCCGTGAGACGTTCGGCGCCTCCGTTTACGTCACACGCCGGGGCGGGGCGATCGTCACGTGTGCCTCGACGTCCGGGTTCGTCCACCAATTCGACAACCGCTATCTCTGGATGAACCTGAAACGGATCATCGGGTCGCACTTCGCCAACTACCGGGAGGCGTGGGAGGCGAACCGGCTGATCGCCAAGGGGCGCATCCATCCGACGTTGTCGAGGAGCTACCCGCTGACGGACGTCGGCCAGGCGGTGCTGGACGTGCATCGCAACGTCCACAAAGGAAAGGTCGGGGTGTTGTGCCTGGTGCCGGGCGAGGGTCTCGGCGTACGGGACGCGGAACTGCGCGCCGAGCACATCGACGCGATCAACGTGTTCAACGTGGCCGGGTAGTTCCGGGGACGGGCGCGGCCCAGCGGACGGCGATGGGGTGACGAATCCATGAGCGCGACCACCACGCCCGCCAGGAAACCGGCTCGGCGGCGGGCGGTGATGTACGGCCCGGCCTTCGTCGCCGCCATCGCCTACGTGGACCCCGGCAATTTCGCCACCAACTTCGCCGCCGGTTCGGAATTCGGCTATCTCCTGTTATGGGTGATCATCGCCGGAAATCTCATGGCGCTGCTCGTGCAGATATTGTCCGCCAAACTCGGCCTGGCCACCGGTCATGACCTCCCGCAGATGTGCCGCCGCCGCTTCCCCCGCCCGGTGGTGCTCGGACTGTGGGCACAGGCGGAGCTGGTCGCCATCGCCACCGACCTCGCGGAGGTGATCGGCGGAGCCATCGCCTTGAACCTGCTCTTCGGGCTGCCGCTGCCCATCGGCGGGCTCATCACCGGCGCCGCCGCCTTCGCGCTGCTGGGTCTGGAGTCGCGCGGATACCGCCGCTTCGAAGCGGCGGTGGCGGGGCTGCTCCTGATCATCATCCTGGGATTCATCTTCGACGTCGCGCTGGCCGGCATCGACCTGCCGGCGATAGCCGGAGGGGCCGTGCCCGCCTTCTCGGGCACCCAGAGCGTGCTGCTCGCCACCGGAATCCTCGGAGCGACCGTCATGCCCCACGTGATCTACCTGCACTCCAGCCTCACCAGCGCTCACACGCGGGGTCTCGCCCAGGCCGACCCGGCCTTCGAGCGCCGGCCGCTGCTGCGGTCGGTAAGGCTGGACGCCCTGGTCGGCCTGGGGATAGCCGGGTTCGCCAACGCCGTGATGCTCATCATCGCCGCCAGGCTCTTCTATCCCGCACAACCCGTGACCACCCTCGGCGACGTGCACACCGGGCTGGACGCCATGCTCGGCCACCCTGCGGCGCTCGCCTTCGCGCTCGCCCTGCTCGCCTCCGGTTTCGCCTCCTCGTCGGTCGGGACCTACGCCGGTCAGGTCATCATGGCCGGCTTCCTCGGCAGAACCCTGCCGCTGACCCTGCGCCGCGCCATCACGCTCGTGCCGGCCCTGGTCATCCTGTTCGCGGGCGTCGACCCCATGGACGCCCTGGTCTGGTCGCAGGTCGTTCTGTCGTTCGGCATTCCGTTCGCCCTCGTCCCGCTCGTCCTGCTCACTCATGACCGCGAGCTCATGGGACCCCTGGCCAACCGGCGCCTGACCACGGTCACGGCCGCCGTCGTCGCCGTGCTCGTGATCGGCCTGAACCTCTACCTGATCACTCAGATCGTGCTCGGCTGAACATGGTCAGAAGGGGTAGCGCGGCGGTTCGCCGCGCATGGTGATCCAGCGGGTCTCGGTGAACGCCTCGATGTTGGCCGCGGCCCCGCCGAAGCGGGCGCCGGTGCCGGAGGCGCGGACACCGCCGAAGGGGGCGTTGGCCTCGTCGTTGACGGTCTGGTCGTTGATGTGCACGATGCCGGTCGGGATCTGCTCGGCGAGGGCCAGGCCGCGCATCACGTCCCGGGTGACGATGCCGAGCGAGAGGCCGTACTCACCGGCGGCGGCCAGCTCGGCGGCCTGCTCCGCCGAGGAGACGGGAGTGACCGGGGCGACCGGGCCGAAGACCTCCTCGGCGAACGCGGGCGCGGTCAGCGGGACGCCGGCCAGCACCGTCGGCCGGTAGAAGAGCCGCTCGTAGGTTCCGCCGGCGGCCAGCGTGGCGCCCGCGCCGACGCTGGCGGTCACCAAGCGGTGGATCTTGTCGCGCTGGCCGGCGTCGATCACGGGGCCGAGCGCCACCTGGCCGCCGGCCGGGTCGCCGACCGGGAGCGCGGCGGCCTTGGCGGCGAGCCGTTCCACGAAGTCGTCGTAGAGGCGGGCGGCCACCAGGTGGCGGCCGGTGGTCATGCAGATCTGGCCCTGGTGGAAGAACGATCCCCAGGCGGCCAGGTTCACCGCGGCGTCCACGTCGGCGTCGTCCAGCACCAGCAGCGCGGAGTTTCCGCCCAGTTCCAGGTGGGCGCGCTTGAGGTGCCGGCCGGCCAGCTCGCCGATACGCCGGCCCACCGCCGTCGAGCCGGTGAAGGAGATGACCCGTACGTGCGGATCGGTGATCAGCGCCTCACCCACGCCGGCGCCGCCGGGCAGCATCTGCAGCACGCCGGGCGGCAGCCCGGCCTCCTCGAACACCCGCACCAGCAGCGCGCCGCCGGTGACCGCGGTACGCGGGTCGGGCTTGAGCACGACGGCGTTGCCGAGCGCGAGCGCCGGGGCGACCGAGCGGATGCCGAGGATGATCGGCACGTTGAACGGCGAGATCACCGCGACCACCCCGGCCGGCAGGCGCCGCGCCATGGACAGCCGTGGTTGCTCCGACGGCAGGACCTCGCCGATCGCCCGGCCGGGCAGCGCGGCGGCCTCGTAGCACTCCTCGGCCGCCACGTGCAGGGCGAAGCCGGCCATGCCGGGGACGGCGCCGACCTCGCGGACGTTCCAGCCGCTGATCTCCTCTGCGTGTTGTTGCCACAGGTCTCCGGCCTTCCGCAGGACGGCGGCGCGGGCCGGGTGCGGCAGCGCGGCCCACTCCCGCTGCGCGGCGGCGGCGCTCGCGGCGGCCTCGGTGACGTCGTCGGCGGTGGCCAGGCCGATCCGGCCGAGCTCGCCGCCGGTGGCGGGCTCGGTGACCGCGTAGTCGCCGCCGTGTCCGGACGTCCAGCCGCCGTTCTTGAAGATCTTTCCCTGCCAGTCGACGCTGTCGAGCAGTCCCACGGGCGGTTCCTCCTTCTGGTTGTCGTGTCAGTGACTCATGCGCGGTACGAGAGGGCGGGGCTCGGTGGCCTCGATCGCGGTCAGGAACCGCTCGGTCAGCTCGGCGGGTGACAACGCGCCCGCGGCCATGGCGGCGGCCTCACGCAGGGTCATCGGAGCTCCGTACGTGATAGCCGACGGGGAACAGGCTCAGCCTGGGCACCAGGCCCCACAACCCGCGCGGCAGCCACAGCGCGGCCGCGATGCCCACCGTGCCCAGCAGCACGAGGTACCACGAGCCGAAGTCGGCGAGCACCTGCTGCAGCGCGAAGAAGACGACCGCCCCGAGCAGCGGGCCCTCGATGGTGCCGATGCCGCCGATCACCACGATGAAGATCATGTACGCCGACCACTGCACGCTGAAGATGGAGTCCGGGTTCACGCTGAGCGAGCCCAGCGTGATCACGCCGCCCGCGGCGCCACAGCCGGCCGCGGAGACGAGATAGACCAGCAGTTTAGCCCGCCGCACGTCGATCCCGGCTGAGCCGGCCGCGGTCTCCTCGTCGCGCACGGCCATGAGCGACAGGCCGAGCCGGCCGCGCAGCAGCAGGTAGCAGCAGGCGATCGTGGCCAGCGCCAGCGCGAGCGCCACCCAGTACGTCAGCGCCCCGCGCAGCGTCTGGTCGATGCCGGACAGCCCGGTCAGGCCCTTGCCGCTGGCGCCGCCGAGACTGTCGACGCGCACGACCAGCAGCCGGTAGACCTCGGCGATCACCCAGGTCCCGACGGCGAAGTAGTCGCCGCGCAACCGGAAGGCCAGCCACGAGGTGGGCAGCGCGAACAGCGCGCAGGTGAGGGCGGCCAGCGGCACCGCGAGGTAGGGCTGCACCCCCAGGTCGGCCAGGGCGATGAGGCTGTAGGCGCCGATGCCGATGTAGGCCTGCTGCCCGACCGACACCAGGCCGCCGAAGCCGGCCAGCAGGTTCCACATGCCGGCCAGCGCGATCAGCACGAACAGGTTGATCAGCGTGTCGGTGACCGTGCTGAAGACCAGGAAGGGCAGCGCCGCCAGCAGCGCGGCGGTGGCCGCCATGACCGCCGCCGGCAGTTTGGCGGACCGGGCGGCGCGGCTGACGTGCAGGTTCGCCGTCGCGTGCGTGGCCAGGAGGTGGGAGAGCGTCATGCGGTCCGTCCAGCGAGCAGGCCCTGCGGCCGGAAGGCCAGCACGGCGAGGAAGACGAGGTGGCCGGCGAGCAGGGTCAGCGCGGGGTCCACCTGTGCGCTCAGCGACTGGGTGACGCCGAGGACGACGCCGCCGAGCAGGGTGCCCCACAACGAGCCGAGCCCGCCGATGACGACGGCCTCGAAGGCGAAGATCAGCCGGGAGGGGCCGATGGACGGGTCGAACGACGAGCGGATGGCGAACATCAGTCCGGCCAGCGCCACCGTGGCGAAGGCGATGGCGGTGGCGATGCCGTACACGTGCCGGCTGTCGGCGCCCATCAGGTTCGCGGTCTCGCGGTCGTCGGAGGAGGCGCGCAACATCCGGCCGAGCCCGGTGCGCGACAGGAAGAGCTGGATGCCGGCCAGGGCCGCGCACGCCAGCAGGAACGTCGTGAGCGCCAGGTAGCCGACGGAGACGGAGCCGGAGACCGCGAACGATCCGGTGGCGAACGAGCCTCCGTCGAGGGTGCGGGTGTCGGCGGAGAAGACCTCGAGCAGCACGTTCTGCAGCACGATGGACAGGCCGAACGTGACGAGCAGGGTGGCCAGCGGCCCCGCGGCCAGGCTGCGCTGGAGCAGCACCCGCTGGGTCAGGTAGCCGAGCGCCGCGAACAGCGGCACGGTCACCACCAGCACGATCCACAGGGGCAGCCCGGTGCCGCTGACCAGGGCCAGCGCGAGGAACGACGCGACGACCGCGAGGTCGCCGTGGGCGAGGTTGACGATCCGCATGACGCCGAACATCAGCGACAACCCGGTGGCGAACAGCGCGTAGAGACCGCCGAGCAGCAGTCCTTGGACGAGGGCGTTGAGCCAGCCCATGTCAGGGTCGTCCCTCCTGTACGGGGAGCGTCGCTCCGATGCCGAAATACGCGTGTTCGACCTGCTCCGCGGTCAGATCCCGGGGACGTCCCCGCAGCACGGAGCGGCCTTCGAGCAGGCAGTGCACGCGGTCGGCGACGCGCATGGCCTGGGAGACGTCCTGCTCGACGATCAACGCGGTGGTGCCGGCGCCGACGATGCGCGGCAGGGTCTCGTAGATCCGGCGGACGATCACCGGGGCGAGACCCAGCGAGAGCTCGTCGATCAGCAGCAGGTCGGGGTTGGACAGCAGCGCCCTGCCGATCGCCACGGCCTGCTGCTCCCCGCCGGACAGCTGGGCGGCGTTCTGCCTGCGGCGTTCGGCCGTCCACGGGAACAACTCGTGGACGGCGGCGACCGTCCAGGGGCCCGGGCGTTTGCGGTAGGCGCCGGCCAGCAGGTTCTCCTCCACGGTGAGGGAGCCGAACAGCCGCCGGCCCTCCGGCACCAGCGCGATGCCCGCGGGCACCCGCTTGTGGGCGGGCAGGCGGGTGATGTCGCGGCCGTCGAGGTGGATGCTGCCCGACGTCGGCGGGTTCAGCCCGGCGAGGGCGCGGAGCAGGGTGGACTTCCCGGCGCCGTTGGCGCCGATGATGGCCAGCACCTCGCCCCTGCCGACGTCGAGGCTGAGCGCGTCCAGAGCGCGCAGTTGCCCGTGGTGGACGGTGAGGCCGCGGATCGACAACAGAGTCATGGCCCCTCCTCCCCGGTCCTGCCGTCGCCGGTCCCGTCCTCTCCGGACCCGTCCTCGCCGGCCAGGCCGGTCTCGGGGCCGCCGCCCAGGTAGAGCTCGCGTACGCGCTGGTCGGCGAGCACGCGCATGGGCTCGTCGTCGGCGACCACGTCGCCCCCGGCCAGGCAGATCATCCGGCCGACGGTCTTGATGAGCGCGTGGACGACGTGTTCGATCCAGACGACGCCGAGCCCTTCGGCGTGCACGTCCTTGATGACCGCGACGAGTTCGGCCACCTCCGGCTCGGTCAGGCCGCCGGCGACCTCGTCCAGCAGGAGCAACCGGGGGCCGGTGCCCAGGGCGCGGGCCACTTCCAGGCGCTTGCGCTGCAGCAGCGGAAGCCGTCCCGCCGGGGTGTTGGCGAGAGCGGCCAGGCCGGTGCGGTCGAGCACGCCCATGGTGTGCGCGTGCGCCCGCCTGCCTTTGAGCGCCGCGCCCTGGTGGGCGCAGACCAGGACGTTCTCGAAGACGGTGAGGTGCTCGAAGGGACGCGGCACCTGATAGGTGCGGCCGATGCCGGCCCGGGTGCGGGCGTGCGGCGGGCTGCCGGTGATGCGCCGCCCCTCGAACCACACCGCGCCGCTGTCCGGCCGCAGGTCGCCCGAGATCATCGCGAACAGGCTGGACTTGCCGGCGCCGTTCGGTCCCACGATGCCGAGCGCCTCGCCCGGCTGGACGGACAGGGTCAGGTCCTTGGCGACGGTCACCCTGCCGAAGCTCTTGGTGATGCCGTCGAGGTGCAGCAGTGGCGTGCTCATCAGGAGCCCGGGTTGGTGGGCTGCAGGTCGCCGCCGACCGGGACCTCCTTGTTGGCGGAGTTGTCGACGATGACCACGTCCCAGGGGAACTTCTCGCCCTTGCGCCACTGGCCGCCGACCGGGTGCTGGATGGCGATGCCGGGCTGCGGGCCGGTGGTGAAGTCGAGGTTGCCGCTCATGCAGTCGATCTTCATGCCGCGCAGCTTGGCGGCCACCTCGTCGCGGTCCTGGGGATCGCTCACGGCCTTGAACGCCGCGACCGCGATCTCGAACAGCGAGTAGACCGAGCCGAGCGCCTGGGTCCACTGCTTGCCGCTGGACGCGGCGAAGTCGTCGGCGAGCTGACGAGCGGTCTTGCCGTCCAACGTGGACTTGTAGGGATGAGCCGGGCTCCACCAGACGTCGGTGGCGATGTTGCCGGTGAGCTGTCCGAGCGCTTCGGCCTCGGAGGGGAAGAGCATGACCTTCGCGACGGTGGCCAGTTTCGGCTTGAAGCCCTGCTGCCTGGCCTGCTTCCAGAACGTCTGGAAGTCCGGCGGAATCGGGGTGCAGGTGAACAGCTCGGCGTCCGACTCCTTGAAGGTCGCGATCTGCGCGGTGAAGTCGGTGACGCCGTTCTGGTAGGCGCCGCCGTCGATCGCGGTGTAGCCCGCCTTCTTCATCATGGGCGCCAGGCCCCGGCGGAAGGCATTGGCGTCGGTGTCGTTGGCCCACAGCGCCGCGACGTTCTTGTTCGGCACGTCCATGCGCTCCCACATCGGGATGAAGCAGTCGGCGAACTCCTGCATGCCGAAGAAGAACAGGGTGGTGTACTTGAAGCCCTCGCCCGCCTTGCCGCCCCGGCCGTTGAACCACGCCTCCCAGGGCGCGATCGTGGTGACGTTGGGGATGCCGTTGGCCTCGCACTGGTCGGCGACGGGGTTGGTGGTGTCGGGCGTGGAGGAGCCGACGATGAGGTCGACCTTGTCGGTGTTGATGAGTTGCCGGGTGACCTCGGTGGCGCGGTTGGGGTTGGACTGCGTGTCCTTGACGACGATCTCGATCCGGCGCTTCTTGCCGCCCGAGGTGAAGCCGTCCCGCAGCGCCTCCTGGATCTGCTTGACCACGAAGTTGTCGGCGGTGGCGAACCCGGCCAGCGCGCCCGTCTGCGGGCTGACGTAGCCGATCTTGAGCACGTCGGACGACGAGGTCCCCGTGCCCTTCAGCCCGCCGCAGGCACCGACCAGCGAGGTGCCGCCGACGGCGGCGGCCGTTCTGAGGAAGGAACGGCGGTTCAGGCCGCCCGTCTGGGTTTCGCTCACGCCGAACTCCTCTTCACCGCGGCGTCCGCACGACCTGTCCTTCGTCCCGGGGAAACGCCGCGATTGCTCTGGGGGGATATGAGAGGTGCTATCGGGATCGCCCCCCACGCGGCCAGGAGCAGCACGGCTGGGGTGGCGGAAAGTTGAGGCGACGCTACGGTCCCGTCAACACCAGAGCAACATGCGGTTCGGAACAGCCGAACGCGACTTTCCCCTTTGGAACGCCGGCTAGGAGGCGGGCCGGTAACCGAGACGTTTGGAGATCTCGGCGGCGGTGCGCCGCAGCGGCGGTTCGATGCGTCCTGCCAGTGCCTCGGCCGTGGCGGGCGCGACGGTCAGGTGCACGGCGACGTTGACGGCCGCGACGACCTCGCCCGAGCGGTCGCGCACCGGCGCCGCGAACGACCGCAGCCCCGGCGCGAGCTCCTCGTCGTTGACCGCCACGCCGCTCTGGCGCACCTTGGCCAGCGCCGCGGTGAGCTGCTCGCGGTTCGTGATCGTCTTGGGGCCCCGGCGCGCCATGTCGGTGCGGTCGAGGATCTGCCGCAGCGCCGCCGCGTCCTTGAAGGCCAGCAGCGCCTTCCCCATCGACGTGCAGTAGGCCGGCAGCCGTGACCCCACGTGCAGGTTGAGGTCCATGGCCAGCGAGCTGCGCCGGCCGCTGCGCCTGCGGTCGACGTAGACGACGTCGGGGCCGTCGGACAACCCCATGCTGACGGTGTAGCCGGTCTCGTCGGCCAGCGCCTGGAGCAGGGGCCCGGCGACCTTGGCCAGCTCCATGGAGTCGATCGCGGCGAAGCCCAGGTCCGCCGCGCGCGGGCCGAGGAAGTATTTCCTGCTCTCCGGGTCCTGCTGGACGAACTCCAGTTTCGTCAGCGTGGCGACGTAGCGGTGCGTCGTGCTCTTGTTGAGCCCCGCGGCCCTGGCCAGGTCGGCGATCCCGAGGACGGACCGGCTGCCGGTGAAGGCGGACAGGATGCGCAGGCCGCGCTCCAGCGAGACGGAGAAGGAGGAGTCCGCCGCCGTGCGGCCGCGCGGGCGGGGGGAGTCGTCGTCGGTCACGATGGTCAGAATACGGTCTTACAGTTCTACCTATTCGAACCGTGCTTGGAAGGGCCGCGCCGATGATGGCACCCTTCTAGGCCGGACGCACCGATGACGTGAGCGAGGAGAGCGAGCTGCATGGCCGGAGCGGAGCCCACCGGGAGCGGCTGGCGCAAGCCACGTGTCGGGCACTTCATCGGCGGTGACTGGCGGGAGTCCGTCTCCGGACGCTCGTACCCGAACCGTTCCCCGTGGTCCGGCGAGACGCTCGGCGAGGTCGCCGCCGGCGACGGCGAGGACGCCGACAGGGCCGTCGCCGCCGCCCACGGGGCGTTCGGCGGCTGGGCGCGGGCCCTGCCCCGGCAGCGGCAGCAGATCTTCCTGCGCGCGGCCGACATCCTGGAGCGGCGCGGCGGCGAGGTGCTCGGCGCGCTGGCCGCCGAGACCGGCTGCGGCCACCACTTCGGCCAGGTGCAGCTCGACTTCGCGCTCAAGCTGCTCCGCCAGGCCGCCCACCTGGCCTACCAGCCGGCCGGGGAGCTGCTGCCGTCGGACGTGGAGGGCACCCGGGCGATGGCCGTCCGCCGTCCCGTGGGCGTGATCGCGGCCATCGCGCCCTGGAACGCCTCGCTCACCCTCGCCGGGCGGGCGATCATCGGGCCGCTGGCGCTCGGCAACACCGTGGTGCTGAAACCGTCGGAGGAGTCGCCGTACACCGGAGGCGCGCTGTGGGCGGAGATCCTCCAGGAGGCCGGCCTGCCCGCCGGGGCGTTCAACGTCGTCACGCACGCCCCCGGCGAGGCCGGCGCCATCGCCGACACGCTGCTGGCCAGCCCGCTCGTCAAGCGGATCAACTTCACCGGCTCGACCCCCACGGGCCGGCGGCTGGCGGAGAAGGCCGGCCGGCACCTCAAACGGGTGGTGCTCCAGCTCAGCGGCCAGAACCCGCTCATCGTGGCGGGCGACGCCGACCTGGAGTACGCCGTGAACGCCGCCACCTACGGCGCGTTCATCCACCAGGGGCAGGTGTGCATGTGCGCCAGGCGCGTCTACGTCGAACGCCCGCTGGCCGCGGAGTTCGCCGAGCGGTTCGCGGCCAGGGCCGCGGCGCTGCCGACGGGCGACCCGCGCGATCCGGCGACCGTCGTCGGGCCGGTGATCAACGAGTGGGCCCTGGCGCTGCTCGACCGGCGGGTCAAGGAGGCGGTCGGGCTCGGCGCGCGCGTCCTGGCCGGTGGCGTGCCCGCGCCGCCGTGTTACCCGGCCACCGTGCTCACCGACGTCCCCGACGAGGCCGAGATCGCCCAGGGCGAGACGTTCGGCCCCGTGGTGGTGCTGGAGGCGGTCGGCTCGGCCGAGGAGGCCGTCGCCCGCGCCAACGACTCCGACTTCGGCCTCGCCGCCTCGATCATCACCGGTGACAGCCGCCGTGGCCTGCGGCTGGCCGCCGCGCTGGAGGCCGGCATCGTGCACGTCAACGACCAGCCCGTCAACGACGAGCCGCACATGCCGTTCGGCGGGGTCAAGGACAGCGGGTGGGGGAGGTTCGGGCTGGGGTTCGCCGCCGAGGAGTTCAGCGAGCTCCAGTGGGTGACCGTCCGCGACCAGGAACGCCCGTTCAGCTTCTGACCCTCACGACGCCGGATACGCAAGGGCGCCGATCTTCGCTTACTGTGCATCTCGGGGGAGCGCTGCGGGAGAATGTCCGGATCCGTACGCACGGACGCGCGGCAGGCCAGGGGAATCACGGAGGATGACGTCGGGAATGAGCACTCAGGCGCAGGAACATCTCGGCCCTTACCGGGTGGTCCGGAAGATCGGCGAAGGCGGCATGGGGGTCGCTCACCTCGGTCTCGACGCCGCGGGCCGCGAAGTCGCGATCAAGGTGCTGCATCCGCACGTGGCCGCCGATCTGAAGGCGCGCGACCGGCTGCTTCGCGAGGTGCAGACCATGCGGCGGGTGCGCAGCCCGTACGTGGCCGAGGTGATCGACGCCGAGCTGACCGGCGGGCGGCCGTACGTGGTGACCCGGTTCGCCGCGGGCCGCACGCTGGAGGAGACCGTGCTGAGCCAGGGCCCGCTCGCGGCGCGCGAGGTCCTGCGGCTGGTCGAGGGGCTGTGCCAGGCGCTGGTGGACATCCACGCGGCCGGCGTCATCCACCGGGACCTCAAGCCGTCGAACGTCATGCTGGTCCACGGCGAGCCGCTGGTCATCGACTTCGGCATCGCGCATCTGGTGGACGCGGCCCGGCTGACGCAGAGCGGGATGTTCGTCGGCACGCCGGGTTACCTGGCGCCGGAGATCATCCGTGACTCGCTGATCACCCAGGCGGCCGACGTGCACGCGCTGGCCTCGACGGTGTTCTTCGCCGCCACGGGGTTACCGCCGTTCGGGACGGGGACGTTCGAGACCGTCTGCTTCAACACCATGGAAGGGCGCGCGCAGCTCGACAAGGCCCCGGCGTGGTTGCGGGACTGGCTGGGCCGGGCGCTGCAGGTGGATCCAGCGGCCCGGCCGGGCGCGCGGGAGTTGTTGCGGACGGCCAGGGTGCTCGATCCGGCGGCCCGCCCGGCGGGAGCGGGGAGGCTCGCAGGCCGTACGCTGACCATGGACATCGTCACGGACCTGCTCCCGCCGGTCGACTACGCCGCCAGGCGCCCGGAGCAGCCGCCGCCCTACGTGCCCGCCCCGGCGCCGACCCTGCACGCCGATCGCCCGGCGGAGCGCCGCCCGTCCCCGCCCCCCGCCCAGCCCTTCGAACTCCGCCGGTTCCTGGCCGGCAGCGGCTTCGCCGGCGTGCTCGCGCTCGTGACGCTGGTGGCGCTGACCGTCATGACGCCGGTCGTCGCGGGCCTGGCGGCGGCGGCGCTCTCGCTGGCGTTGCGCGCCCGCGACCACTTCGCCACCGAGACCCGGCGGACGTTGTCCACGGCCGCGCTCGTGGCGCTGGGCCACGTGCTGCTGGCGCTGGCGTCCGGCCTCGCCGCCGCGAGCTTCCTGCATCTGGCCGGCCGGGTGAGCGTCAGCCACGCGGAGTCCCTGGCCGCCGGCGTGTTCACGCTGGGGCTGTTCGTGCTGCCGGGCACCGGGCCGGTGCGCCGGGCCGCCGCGCGCACCCTCGGCCGCGTCCTGCCCGGCCACAGCGCGACCGTGGTGTCCGTGGCCGTGATGGGGCCGGTCGCGCTGACCTCGGTGATCGTGGCCCTGGTTCAGGCGCTGTAGCCCGGCCCGTCACTGCGGGACATGAGATCGGCCCGGAAAGGCTCTTTACGGATGGCCTTTTCTGGGCCAGATCACGGTTTGTGGTGCGCCGTGAACAAAGTGCATGAGATGCGCGCGCGATGGGGATTCGAGAAATATCCTTATTGCCAAGTGGGAGAAGACTCTCGGGGATGCATGGGGGCATGCGTGCGCTTGGGGCTCCAGGAGCGCCGAACTTTCAGGACATTGCCAGACACCGGGTGCCGCATCCATAACCGCGTCAGAAACTTCTCAGGGCCGTTCTCCGTTCTGCGGGATAAGAAAAACGGAAACTGCGAGGAAATGTGCGTGTCACTCCATCCCTCAGGTCCCTTTTCACCCTGGCCGTGACTGCCGGCGCGGTGCTCGTCCCGATGCCCGTGCCCGCGCACGCCGCGCCGCCCTCCGACGTCAAGCCGGTGCGCGTCGTCATCCTGGTCGACGAGTCGGGCAGCCTGAGCGGGCCTGACGTCGCCCGTGAGCGGGCCGCGGCCCAGCTCATCGCTCTCAGCGAGTTGTCGCCGCGGTCCCAGGTGGCGGTGGTGGGCTTCGGCAGCTCCAACGGTCCAGGCCAGTCGGCGGTGGACATCGTCTGCCCGCTGAGCGGGGTGCAGACGGCGCAGGATCGCGAGTCGCTGAGCCGGTGCGTGGAGAAGCTGCGCCGCCGCGCCACCGAGGACGGCAACGACACCGACCACGCCGCCGCCCTGGAGCAGGCGCTCGACATCATGAGCAAGCCCGACGACCAGCAGCGGACCAAGATCGTCTTCATGCTGACCGACGGCGTCCTGGACGTGCGGAAGAGCCCCCAGTACGGCGCGGACCCCCAGGCCCGCGACCGCAACGCCCAAACCCAGATCGTCCAGAGCCTCAAGAGCGCCGAGCAGGGGAAGGTGCAGATCTGGCCCCTGGGCTTCGGCGCGGCGGACAAGGCGAGCCTCGACGCGTTCGCGGCGGGCGGCTGGCGGCAGCCCTGCGGCGACCAGGAGTCGGCCACGCCGCGGGCCCGGGTGGTCGCCAGCTCGGCCGACGTGGAGCGCTCCCTGCTGGAGGCGTTCGCCTACGCCAGGTGCGCCGGCATCGAGAAGTCGGTGACCGACTCGCTGGACGCAGGCGCCACCGTCAACCTGCACGTCAACATCCCGATCATCGCGACCGACGGCTCGATCGTGGTGGTCAAGCGCGACCGGCGCATCCAGGTCGCCTACTTCGACCCCGACGGCACCCAGGTGCCCAAGCAGGGCGACCAGAACGACTCGACCTTCGAGGCCGCCGGGCAGGCGGGCCCGGTGGAGTCCCTGCGCATCCGCAACCCGGTGCCGGGCACCTGGCGCATCCAGCTCACCTCGCCGCCCGGCGCCGACCGCCAGGACGTCAGCGCCACCGTCGTCTGGCAGGGCGCGCTGCGGGCCTCGATCTCGCTGAGCAACCCCCGGCCGCGCCCCGGCGAGCAGGTGGCCGTACGCCTGCGCCTGCAGACTCGGACGGGCGTCATCACCGACCCGGCCGCGCTGGAGCAGCTGCGCTTCACCGCCCGCATGTCCGGCGAGGGCTTCCAGGAGCTCCCGATCGACCTGGGCGACACGGGCGGCGGCCCCGACCGGGGGCAGGGCGACGGCGAGTACTCCGGGCAGGTCACCGTCCCGGCCACGGCCACCGGCGCGCTGTCCTTCCTCGGCACCGTGAGCGGGCCGGGCGTGGCCGGCGACCAGCGGCCCTATGAGACCCGCGTCGCCGGGCCCGCCGACAGGCTGCGGGCCCAGGTGCAGCTTGAGCCGGCCACCCTGGAGCCGGGCGGCGAGATCTCCGGGACCGTCCGCGTCACCAACGACGCCGAGCCGGTGCCACTCGCCCTGCGGCTGGTCGACGTCCCGGGCACGATGAGCCTGTCGGCCCAGCGGCTCCAGGCTCCGGCGGGGACCTCCGAGCACACCTTCGCGCTGCGCGTCGGCGCGGACGCCGCCGAGGGCCGGGTCGGCGGCATGGTGCAGGTGCTCGACCCGGCCGGGCAGGTGGTGGCCGAGGAATTCGTGGACGTGGACGTGCAGCCGCCGGCGTCGTTAGGGGAGCGGGCCCTGCAGGCGCTGCTGATCCTGCTCGTCATCCTGGCGGTGGCGCTGCCGATCCTGCTGGCCAGGCGGCGGGCGCGGCGCCGGGCGGCCGACCCGAGCGACCTGACGCTCTTCCTGTTCGACCGGCCGGACGAGCCGTACATCAGCCGGTTGCAGGCCCCCTTGGGCGAGGGGCCCGAGTTCGCCTTCGAGGTCACGGGCGGCCGCCTGGTGCGCACGTACGGCACCGGCTACACCGTGCGCCGGGGGAGCGGCCAGGCCGTCGTGGTCCGCCACCCGTCGGGGCAGGAGCTGGAGCCGCTCCTGCCGGGCCGGCCCATCGCCCTGCCGAACGGCATGTACCTGGGCGTGGACGACGGCCGGGCCCGGGGAGCGGGCGCGGGCGCGGAGCGACCCGTATACGGCTCACCCGAGCCGCACGAAAGCAGGACCCACAGGCCGATGCCGGGTGACGATCTGTTGTGAGGGGCGCATGAGGATCTTTGATCCGATGATGTTCGTGGGGCTCGGCGGCACCGGCTGCCGGGTCGGAGTGGAGCTGGAGCGCTGGCTGCGTGACGAGCTGAGCGGTCCGGACGGCATGGACCTGATCAGGAATTTCAGCTGGCAGAACTACCTTCCCTACGAGCTGCCCTCCTGCCTGCAGTTCGTCTACGTCGACCTCAACGAGGCCGAGCTGACCCGCACCCGCCGCCGGGTGGTGCCGACCGAGCGGGAGTTCCCGGCGGCCGCTCGCACCGCCCACCTGATCCACGACGTGGTGCCGAAGTTCGACTCCTACCCGGAGGTGGCCCGCAGCCTGCGGGCCACGCTGGGCGACGTGGTCAAGGACTGGCTGCCGCCGCGCGAGCAGGAGCCGCTGGTCGCGCCGCTGATGCGGGGGGCGGGACAACTTCCCACGGTGGCCAGGGCCGCGTTGTTCGAGCGCATGCGCTACGGCACCGGGCCGGTGATGCAGGGCATCGAGGACGCGATCGGCGCGATCAGCAACTCGGGCAGCGAGCTGGCCGCGCTGGGCGGCCGGCTACGGCGCAGATGCGACGTGTTCGTGGCGTTCTCCGTGGCGGGCGGCACCGGCAGCGGCATCTTCTACGACTACCTGCACCTGATCGGCGAAGCCTTCGCCCGCAACCACATCAGAGCACGGATCTACCCCCTGGTCGTCATGCCGTCGGCCTTCGTCGAGGGCATGGGCGGCGGGCGCCGGGCCCGGCTGAACGCCGGCGCGAGCCTGCTGGACCTGTTCCGGCTGGTGGACGACCAGAACGCGCCGCAGGCGGGCACACAGGTGGACGAGCAGGGCATCGTGGGCGAGCTCGGCGTGCGTTACCCGGGCAAGGGCGAGGTACGCCTGGCCACCGGCACGGTGCAGACCGCGTTCCTGTTCACCATGCCGCCCGGCGTCGAGCGCGACGACCTGCACCGCTCGATCGCCTCCCTGATCGTCTCCCTGGCCGGCACCCGGCCGGGCAGCGCGAGCGAGGCCCTCGGCGGCATGGAGAGCCGCGGGGAGGCCTCGTTCGCCGACGACTTCATCAACCGCGCCGTGGAGCGCGAGGTGCCGGCCGCCTCCGGCATCGGCAACCGGGGCGTCTCGACGGCGTTCGTCTCCTCCATGACCGTGCCCGTGGAGGACCTGGCCGACCTGGTCAGCTCACGGCTGCTGGCCCGGGCGGTGACGCAGCTCGACGCCATGCCGCCGGGCGCCGCCGAGAGCAACGTCGATGAGATCCGGCGCATGTTCACCACCGCCAACCTCGAACCGCTCAACACCCGCGAGCCGCTGCCGCTGCCGGAGGCCCGCGCCGCGGCCGGCGCGGCCGACATCCAGAAGTCGCTGGCCAACCGGATCCGCGCGATGGAGGACAACCTGACCTCCTTGGAGCGGCGGCTCAACCGCAGCGTGCCGGTCATGGCCCAGGAGATGGACGTGCGCCGCGGCGCGCTCGAAGGGCTCGGCCACGTCGACCCGTTCCGGTTGCGGCGGGTGGTGGTCGGCCTGCCCGGCGACGTGCACGAGGCCGACCGGCTGGGCTTCGCCGGGCTGCTCGACCACCGCAGGGCGCAGCCGCGCAAGCCGTTCGAGACCATGACCGAGGCGCCGCCGCAGCCGCGGCCGATGCGCGACCGGCTGCTGCGCAAGACGCAGTGGGCCGATCCCGCCGTCCAGGCGTCCCTGCACGACCAGGAAAGCTGGTACCTGTGGCGCAGCCAGGCGCTGTGGCACAAGGCGTGGGCCGACCAGATGCCCCGCTGGGAGCCCCGGCGCAAGCAGCTCATCCGCGAGGTGCGCGAGTTCACCCAGGTGTTCGCCGAGCACGCCGAGGCCGACGCCGAACGCTTCGCGCGCCGCGCCGGCGAGCTCTACGAGACCCGCGTCGGCGTCTACCACCTGCTGCCGCCCGCCGGCGCCGAGGCCTTCTACGACACGGTCCTGCGCCGCTTCGTGGACGTGTTCGTCGCCCGGCAGGTCCTGCGCCCCACCGACGGGGAGGCCGGCGTGGTCAACGCGCTGCTCGGCCCGGACGGCTGGCGGCACGCCTACGACCTGGCCTGGCGGACGGGCAAGCCGGCCGATGCGCTCACCTGGGTGCGCGAGCGGCTCAAGCTGGAGGTCAAGAAGCTGTTCAAGGACCGCGACGAGGCCGCCGCGCTGGGCGAGCAGCCGCTGCTGCCCGCGCTGGCCGACATCCTGGCGGCGGCCGCCGTGGGCGGCGACGACCCGCACGTGCGGCAGTTCCAGCTCAAGCTGGCCGACCTGGTGCCGGGCGGCTTCACCCCCGACGGCACGGGCGACCTGAAGGTGCTGGTCTCCTACCCGGCGCCGGCCAAGGCCCCCGACCTGGAGCGCTTCCTCAAGGACCGGATCGACCTGCCGGAGGCGCCCGACTTCCGCAACATCGACGCCGACTCGGTGACGGTGGTGCAACTGCGTACCTCGATGAGCGTCACCCAGGTGCGCGAGCTGCGCGAGGTGCTGCACAGCTGGGCCGACGCGCTGCACCACGAGCAGCCGCAGGACCACCTGAAGTGGCGCCAGCGGCTCGGCTACGACTTCGGCTACCTCGCCACGACGGAGGAGCACCGGGCGCGCATCCTGCACCGGCTGCTCTGCCTGCTCTGGAACGGGCAGGTCCAGGTGGTGGAGGGCGAGCCGGCCTCGCCGGCGCGGATCCGGATCGACGTCGCGGGCGGGTCGATCACGCTCCCGCTCACCGGGTACGGCAAGGCGTCCTCGTGGCCGAGCATGCTGCGCGCCTACGAGCAGTGGGTGATCGCCGGCGACGAGGAGTTCCGCGGCCTGGTCAGCGAGCAGCTCATGAACGCCACCCCGAACGGCCTGGCGGGCACGCTCAGCGTGCCGCACCCGCTCTTCCACCAGGTCACCGGGATGGCCGCCGACCAGCTCGGCCTGCTGGAGATCATCGTTCCCAAGCTGCCGCCGGGGGCGCGCAACCGGGCCGACCAGCTCATCGGCTTCTGGGCGCACACCCTGCCCACCGCGCTCGACCTGCCCTTCGAACGGGTAGCCGAGGCCGTCGCCTACAACCTGCGCGACCTGGACGCGCTCGTCGGGGAGTGAGCATGGTCGTCGTGGTCGACCTGCGCAAGGGCGAGCCGGAGCGGCTCGGCGGCCGGATGCTGGTGGTCACCGACACCGAGCGCCTGGCCGCCTCCCAGCAGGTGCTGCAGCAGGTGCTCAGCTCGCGCCTGGTCAGATCGGTGCTGGTCGTCGCGGTGGGGCCCGTGCCGCGCCTGCCCCCGGCACTGGACGGCGAGAGCCGCCGGGTGCTCTGGGTGGGCGACCCCTGCGGCATCCTCTGGGGCGCCGACACCGGCGAGGCGGCGCACGGGCCGGAGGTGAGCTCGGAGTCCATCCTGATCGACCTGCTCACGCAGCCGGAGGTCTTCGACGAGGTGGTCAACAGCCTGGGCTCCATCCCGTACGGCGTCGCCTCGCCCGGCTGGCGCATCGTGGCCGGCCGCATCGACCCCGAGGTGCTCTCGCAGGTCTTCCTTGAGGTGGCCGAACGCTTCGACGGGCCACTCCAGCAGGACACCGCCGCGCTGAACTCGCCGCTGGCCACCGCGCTGCCGGTGCTCAGCGGCAGCGCGGACCTGCCGGCCGACCTGCTCGACGCGCTCATCCCCGAGGGCCGGACGGAGCGGCTCTACCGGCGGGCCGCCGACCAGGTGGACCGGGCGGCCCGCGCCCTGGACGATCTGAGCTACTTCCACGGCGCCCCGGCCCGCGCCGAGATCGCCGACGAGGTGGTCGCGGCGGGCCGGGCGCTGGCCGAGTTCCGCGACACCGTCGCGCGGCTGTTCGCGGAGATCGACCACACCGACGAGGGCGCGGCCGAGACGCTGGCGGCGTACGGGATCAAGTCCGCCACCCCGGCGGGCATGGGGCACCGCGAGATCGTCGGCGAGTTGCGGGCCGACGTGGAGACGGCCCTCGCCGAGCGGAAGAGCCTGCTGCGCCTGGTGTCGCGGCTGCGCCTGCTGGCCGACCAGAGCGCGCCCATCGGCAGCGCCGCCTTCGTCGACGATCTCTGGCGCATCTGCCCCGACGAGCTGCTCAACGCGCTGCACGCGCCCGCCCCGTTCCCCGTCAAACTGATCGACCGCTTCGTCTTCTGGCGGCGCTCGCGGGCCTGGTGGCGCGAGCGACTCTCGCTCGGCCCGGCCAGGACCGCGCTCGGCGAGCTGCGTTCGCGGCTGGAGCGGGTGGCGGCCAGCGAGTGGACGCTCGGCGAGGCGCGCACGCACACCTCCGACACCGCCCGCACGCTGGCCGCCGCGCTGCTCGAAGTCTGCACGCGGGTGGCGGGGACCCTGACCGACTGGAGCAGGACCGAGGCCGGTCAGGCGGCCGCCGGCCCGGCGCTGGACGAAGAGGTCACCGTGCGCCTGCGCGACCGCGGCGGCCAGCTCCGCGAGGTCATCACCGGCGACCTGCTCGACGCGGTGACCGGCTGGCTGGAGCCCGGCTGGACCGCGCTGGAGCACGGCGACTACCGGGACGTCCAGACGGGCCTGGAGCGCCGGGTCGACGAGACGCTGCGGCACTACCGCTACCACATGGCCCACCGGGGCGTGCAGGAGCGGCCCGACTTCGGCACCGGCGACACCGGCCGCCAGGAGCTCGTGGACGCGGTGTGGCGGCAGTCGCAGCAGGTCGTGCGGGCCCTGCGGGCCGAGCCCGGCGGGCAGATGTTGCAGTTGTGCGGCGACCGCGACCTGCCGGCGCTGCTGAGGCAGGCGTACACCGTCCGCTTCGCGCCCAGGGCGGTACGCGGTCAGGGCAATCCGCCGGACGTCGTGTGGACCAGGTCGGGCCAGTACGCCGGCACGCTGCGCCTGGTGCCGCTGCGCCCCGGGACGGTGGAGGAGAACTGGAGTGCGGATGGAACCTGAGCCGCTGACCTTCCGCACTCCCGAGGGCGACGAGGTGACCTGGGAGGTGGAGGCGGAGCCGTACCACGACCCGTTCGAGCGGCGGCTGACCCTCGTCGTCATGGGCACCAAGCTCGTCCAGCGGCGGGTGCCCCGCGCGGAGGGGCGCGAGCGCGACCACCTCTACGACCTGCTGGAGAACGAGGCCCGCATGGGCGCCAGGCTGCTCACCCGGCTCGGCCGGGCCTACCCGGCCGAGCTGCCCCGGCTGATGGGCCACAACCTCGACGTGGCGGAGCCGTTCATCCTGCTGTCCGACCACCGGGGTGAGCCGGTGACCCGCTATTCCGGCGCGCTGCTGACCGCCGAGCAGCGGGCCTTGCAGGCGAGCCTGTTCCGCGCGGTGCGCATCCTGTCGGCCTGCGGCATCGTGCACCGGCGCATCGAGCAGGGCACGGTCCGCTGGGACGGCTCGGCCGTGCAGCTCACCGACCTCAGCCACGCCACGCTGATCGGCAGCCACCGGGTGCGCCTGGGCGAGGCGCCCTACGCCTCGCCCGCCCAGCGCGCGGGCGAGGGCCTGGCGTCCACCGCCGACGACCTGTGGAGCGCGGGCATGGTGCTCTACCGCACGGTCACCGGCCGCGAGGTCGCCGACCGGCCGGACCTGTCCGCCGCCCCGGCGCTGCAGCCCATCCACGACGTCTTCTCCGGCGCGCCGCCGTCGGCTCTGGAGGTGCTCACCCGGTTGCGGGTGCCGGACCCGATGGCCGCCATCCCCGCCGAGCCGGACGTCGGGCTGGAAGAGGGCCGCGCCGCCTTCGACCGGGCCCGGGAGGCCCGGCGCGAGACACCCGTGGCGAAGGCCGCCACCCGGGTCGAGCCGGTGCCGGCGGAGCCGCCGCGGCCCTGGTGGGCGCGCTGGCTTCCGCTGGCCGTGGTGGTCGGCCTGCTCGTCGTCCTGTGGGTGGTGACCCGATGATGCTCTGCCCGATCTGCCTGCACGAGTTCGCCTGGAGCGAGGACGAGCTCTACGAGCGCACGCCGGCGGGCCAGTACCAGCGGCTCTCCCTGGAGCACGTGACCGGGGCCCGCCGCACGGACCTCCTGCGCGCCGCCCACGTACGCTGCCCGGCGCCGGTGACCGACCCCAGCCTGGAGCACCACCTTCCCTACACCTATGTCCAGCACGGCCGCCCCCTGGTGATCGGGCTGGTCGGGGGACCGGAGACGGGCAAGACCCATCTGCTGGCCGCGATGATCGGCGCCATCGAGCAGGGCGGGCTGCGGTCCTACGGGCTGACCGCGGACGCGGTGGACATCGAACGGCACGCCGAGTACGTCAACGCGTACGTGCGTCCCCTGATGGTGGAGCGGACCGCGCTGTCCCGCACCACCCACCGGGCCACCGCCGAGCCGGTCGACGCGCTGCTCGTCAGCGACGGCCGCCACACCACCGCCGTGGCCTTCTTCGACATCGCCGGCGAGCTGCTGCGCAGCAGCTCGCACGAGGCGACCAGGTTCATCCCGGCGGTCGGCGGGCTGCTGTTCGTGATCGACGCCGCCACCCAGCCGGCCAGGATGGGCGACGAGGCCTTCCGCGCGGTGCTCGACCGGCTGCCCAAGACCGGCGGCCGGCTGGACATCCCGGCCGCCATCGCGGTCACCAAGAGCGACTCGGTACGTTTCCAGGCCCCGGTGGACACCTGGCTCTACGACCTCCCCGGCGGGCTGGACCCGGCGGACGTCGTGAAGGAGAGCCGCGACGTCTACGCCTTCCTCCACCGGCGTGGCGCGCAGGCGTGGCTGAGCCCCTATGACAAATGCCGTAAGTGCACCCTGCATTTCGTCTCGGCGACGGGCGCCGAGGCCACCGACGGCCGCTTCCCCAGGGGCGTCCGGCCGCGTCGTGTCCTCGCGCCCCTGATCTCGCTCTTCGCCATGACCGGCGTCCTGCGTGGTTTTCCGGAGGTGGGGACCTGATGGGCCGTTACGCCAGCATCGACTGGATCGAGTTCGAGTGGGACGAGCGGCGCACCGGCCTGGGCCCCGTGCGATCCTCCCTGGAGGACACCCGCGTCTGGGAGCACGAGCTCGGGCCCTGGCTCGATCCCGGGCCTGTGCCGGGGTCGAGCGTGTGCCGGCTCAAGGTGAACGGGCGCGTGGTGGTGCTGGCCAGAACGCGGACCGGCGGGTCGGACAGCAGGCGGACCATCCAGGGCACCGCCTACCTGGGCGGCTCGGCCACGTCGTCCTCCGCCATGCCGAACCCGCGCCAGGCGCTCGCGCTGGCCGCCGGCTGGGCCGCCCGGCCGCCCGGCGACCGGGAGCCGCTGGATCTGGCCCGCCTGCTCGATCCCTTCGCCGAGGCGCGCGACCTGCTCGACCGGCAGGCGCGGGCCGGAGCGGGAGAGCTCGCCCCCATCGTCTCCCAGGCCCTGCGCGGCCCCCGCGAGGCCCTCTCGGTGGCCTCGCACGGGAACACCGTCGTGCAGCTCTGGGGGCTGATGGACATCCTGCACCTGGTGCTGGGGCGCTGTCCTGAGACCTTCTCCACCTACGAGAGCGATGACCTCAAGCGGGGGGCGGAGGTCATCTTCCTGCGGCAGTGGCCCGGATTGTCGTCGCAGGGCTCGCACCGGGCCCGGGTCGACCTGCGGGCGCCGGAGCAGGACGACGCGTACGGCGAGGTCGCGGCGCTGGTCGTCGAGGCGTACGCGGACGGGCGGCTGCCGGCGCTGGTCAAGCGGCTGGGGATCACCGGCGGGACGCCGGCGGCGGAGCGGATCCGGCTGCTCGCGAACTCCTCGTACGAGCCGGCGGCCCCCGCGGCCCAGCCGGACCAGGTGGACACCTGGGCGCCCCGGCCCCGGCAGCGTCAGGTGCTGGAGCCGGCGAACCCCACGCCCGCTCCGCCGCCTTCCCCCCAGCCATCCCCGGCGCCGCCGACGGCGCGACCGCACCCGGTCGCCCACGCGCCGGGCCCGCCATCGGGGCCGCCACCGGGCCGGGCATCGGGGTCGCCATCGGGGCCGGCATCGGGCTCGCCGGCGGCGTCACGGGCGGAGGCCGGGCCGTCCCAGCCGGAGATCAGGCCGCCGGCGCCGTCCTTCGCGACCCGCGACGTCTTCGAGGACTTCCGTGCCGACCTGGCCGACGCGGCCACCTCCGAGGAGACCCGGGCCATCATGAAGGACGTCCGCGACTGGGCGGCCACCCGCACGCCGGCCGAGGTGCGCTCCCGGCTGCCGGTCCTGATCGCCGACCTGGAGCGGCTGCTGCCCGAAAGCCAGGTCAACCGGGTGCTGCTCGACGTGCTCGATCCGGAGGCCCGGGCGGAGGAACCCCGGTCCGGCTGGCTCGATCCCCGGTGGATCGTCCTCGCCGCGGGGCTGGGGGTCGTGCTCGTCCTCCAGGTCGTGCTGCTGGTCTTCCGCTGACCCGCCGGACGGCGACGCCCGGCCTCCTCCGTCGCCGTCGGGTACCGTGACCATGGGCGTCCGTGCGCGCCCGACTTCCGGCGGCCGCGGGAGGCGACCATGACCGAGCAGGCCGGTCTCGACCGGCTGGCGGCGGCTCTGCATGTCAGCAACGGCGACGCCACCGACCTGCCCGGGACCGGAATCGCCCCGCGGGTGCTCTACTGGCGCGACGTCCTGCACGAAGGGCCGGTGCCCGCCGTCGGCCCCGAGGAGCTGCGCCGGATCAGAGCCGCCTTCCTCGCCGGATCGCAGGCGGACGACCGCGGCGAGGGCGCCGCCATGTTCGCCGAGCGGGACCGCGTCCTGGAGGCCAACCGCGACGGCGAGTACATGCTCTGGTTCGAGGCCGATCTCTACGATCAGCTCCAGATCATCGAGATCCTGGCCCGGCTGGCCGGCCTCGGCGTGCCCGCCGAGCGCGTCACCCTGATCTGCATCGGCGAGCACCCGGGCATCGCCCGCTTCGGCGGGCTCGGCGAGTTGACGGCCGGGCAGTTGCGCGAGTTGCCAGCGACGGGCGTGGCCGTCCGGCTGACCCCGGACACGATGCGGCTGGCGACCACCGCCTGGGCGGCCTTCCGCGCGCCGGCGCCGGACGGCATCGGCGCGATCGTCGCGGCCCGCTCACGTGAGCTGCGTTTCCTGGGTGAGGCGTTCGACCGGCTCAGCCGGGAGTATCCGTCGACCCGCGACGGGCTGTCGCTGACCGAGCGGCGGATCCTGGCCTCCGTCGCCGGTGGCGCCGGCGACGCCGGGGCCGCGTTCGTCCGCGCCGCATCACGCGAGACGCGCCCCTACCTCGGCGATGACCGGTGCTTCGCGATGATGGACCGGATGGTGCGGGCGCGGGTCCCGCTGCTCGCCGTCCAGCCGGCCGGCCGTGAGGTCGACCGGTCGGCCCGGCTGCTGCTGACCGGCGCCGGGGCTCTGGTGCTCGCGGGCGAGGCGGACCACGTCACCCTGAACGGCGTCGACCGGTGGATCGGCGGTGTGCACCTGCGCGGACCGCAGGCGCGCTGGCGCTGGGACGAAGGCACCGAGACCATCACCGGGCCGATCGGCGGACCGTAGGGGGTCCCGCTCGCCCGGGGCCTGGGTCACGGCAGGCTGGTCGCCGGGGCCTGGGTCAGGGCAAGGCTGGTCGTCTGGGTCACGGCAGGCTGGTCGCCGGGGTTGCCGGGGCGGCGGGCAGGGGGTAGGTGACGCCGGTGAGATCCGCCGACAGGTCCCACAACCGGGTGGCCGTGACGGTGTCGCGGATGGCGCGCTCCCGGGTTCGCCGCGTGGGCCGGCCGCGCAGTTGCAGCGGCCCGTCGGGAACGATGTAGCTGCCTCCCGGCAGATCCGGGACGGTGGCCGCGTACAGGGAGGTTCTGGCCCCTTCCGGGGTGGGACGGAAGACCGCCCGCACGAGCAGGCGCGTGGCGGTCGCGTAGAGCCGCCCTCTGGCGCTGTTGGCACCGCCGGTGAGCACGTTGGTCCGGGTGAGTCCCGGCGCGACGGCCATGCTGCGCAGCCGCACTCCGGCGGCCTCGGCCCGGCGCTGGAGTTCCATGGCGAAGTAGAGGTTGGCCCGCTTGGACTGCACGTAGGCGAACGCCGTGCGGTAGGAGCGCTCGGCGTTGAGGTTGTCCAGCTCGAAGCGGGCGAAACGCTGGCCCTCGCTGCTGACGGTGACCACGCGCGGATCGGGCGCGGTGAGCAGACGGGGCAGCAGCAGGCCCGTCAGGGCGAAGGCGCCCAGGTGGTTGATGCCGAACTGCGACTCGAATCCGTCCGCGGTCCGGGCGTAGGGCACCATCGCGACGCCGGCGTTGTTGACGAGCAGGTCGAGCCGGTCGTGCTCCCAGCTCGCGGCGAATGCCCGGATGGAGGTCAGGCTGGACAGGTCCAGGCGGCGCAGCTCCAGACGGGCGCCGGGTGTCTCGCCGCGCATCCGGGCCAGCGCGGCCTGCCCGCGCGCCGGATCACGGCAGGCCAGCACGACATGGGCGCCGCGGCGGGCCAGCTCGCGGGCGGTGACGTAGCCGATGCCGCTGTTGGCCCCGGTCACCACCGCCACGCGCCCGGACTGGTCGGGAACCGAGTGGAGGGTCCAAGAAGGGGGATTGCGCATGATAGTCACTCCTAGAGCTATCGCAACTTTGTGTTGCGATAGCTTCATCCTGGCTGTGGCGCGCAGATAAAGCAACTTGGAGTTGCGATGGGATCCGATGTCATTCCCGGCGTGGTTCAACTCTTGAAGGCATCAAGAGTTGGCGCTATAAAGGGATAGTGCGTGAAGAGACGACTGAAGACACGTTCTTCCGTGAGCTCGGCGGCGCCTGCGCGGAGGTGCGGCAGGCGTTCGCCCGGCACGTGGGCATGGGCCCGCATCGCGTGCAGGTGCTCGTCAGGCTGTGGCGTGACGGCGAGACCAGCCACAGCGACCTGCGCCAGGCGCTGGGCGTCGACGGTGCCAGCATCACCCGGCTGGTCAAGGAGTTCGAGGTCGAGGGGCTGGTCGGCCGGCGCCTCGACCCGGCGGACAACCGCTACACCCTGGCCGCGCTGACCCCTGCCGGTGAGCGGGTGGCGGCCGACCTGGCGCGGGCGCACCAGGCGTACCAGGAACGGCTGCTCGACGGCGTCGCCGCGGCAGAACAGGAGATCGTGCTGCGCGCCCTGCGGCGTGTCCGCGCGAACATGAACGATCAGGAGAGTCCATGACAGACGACGTGCGGGCCGCGGCCCACCGCATGTACGCGGCGTTCAACGCCCGCGACCACGCCGCCGCGGCGGACATCTTCACCACGGACTTCTACAGCCACCCCCTGGGGACCACCGGGCCGGACAGCGTCGCCCAGTCGTGGCAGCGCTTCCACGAGGCGTTCCCCGAGGTCCAGGTCGTCGTCGAGGACATGGTCGTGGAGGGGGACACGGCCGCCGTCCGCACGAGCGTGCGCGGCGTGGCCGGCCGGCGGCCCCCCACCATGCTGGAGATCTTCCGGGTGCGCGACGGGCGCATCGCCGAGTTGTGGGGCCTGTCCTCGCTGGGGCGTGACGCGTGAGACGGCGGTTCGGTGCGCGGGCGCGGCGGTTACGGCCCCAGTGTCCGGCCGGTGCGCAGCCGCGGCTCGCGACCATCGTGCCCGCCTGATGGGCGGCGTGACGGAGGAGGCCGTGGACGCCCCCGCGCGCGGCCGGGCGCTCAACGCCGCGCTGATCGTCGTGTGCCAGAGCATGCAGGCCCTCTGTTTCGGCGGCATCGCGCTCTTCCTGCCCCTCATCCGTGCGGACGTGGGGATCAGCGCCTCGCAGGCCGGCCTGCTGGCCGCTGCCGGCACGTTCACGTACGCGCTCATGCAGATCCCGTCCGGCTACCTGTCGGACCGTTTCGACCCCAAGCGCCTGTTCGTGATCGGGCTGCTCGGCACCAACGTGCTCTCCTTCACCTTCGCCCTGCTGGACACCTACGGCTGGCTCATCGTCAACCAGGCGGTCTCGGGCGTCTTCCGGTCGCTGGTGTTCGCGCCCGGCCTGCTGCTGATCAGCCGGCAGTTCCGGGCGGACCGCAGGGCCACGGCCATGGGCCTGTACGTCGCCGGCGGCTTCTCCTCCAACATCGTGCTCAACGCGCTCGGCCCGGCGCTGGTCGGCCCGCTGGGCTGGCGCTGGCTGATGGTGCTCTTCGCCGCCAGCGGCGTGCTGGTCCTGCTGGCCTTCGCCCGGCTGGGCGACTCGGCCCGGAGCAAGGCCGGCGCGACCCCGCCGACGTGGGCGGACGCCCGCGAGATCCTGTCGCACCGGGTCGTGTGGCTGAGCGGCTTCGTGCAGTTCGTCCGGCTCGCGGTGGTGACCGGGATCGCGTTCTGGCTGCCGAGCCTCATCGTGGAGGACAAGGGCTACTCGCTGGGCGTGGCCGGCGCCGTGGTGGCGATCGGCGCGGCGGTGACGGCTCCGGCGAACTTCTTCGGCGGCTGGGTGTCCGACCGTCTCGGCCGGCCGCTGGCCGTGATCGGCCTCTCCCTGGCCGCGCTGGCCGTCACGATCTTCCTCATCCCGTTCGTGGACGCCCTGCCGGCGCTGATCGCGGTGATCGCGGTGAACTCGGTCTTCCTGCAGCTCTACTTCGGGCCGCTGTTCGCCGTGCCGCTCCAGCACCTCGGCACCGTGAACGCGGGCCTGGTCACGGGGTTCGGCAACTTCTGCGCCAACCTCGGGGGAGTGGCCTTCTCCTTCGGGCTGGGCGCCTTCAAGGACGCGACCGGCTCCTTCGACGCCGGCCTGTGGCTCCTGGCGGGCATGTGCGCCGCGGGGCTGGCGGTCACCTGGCTGATCTCCCGCCTGCCGGCCGGCGGCGCGGACTAGCGGACTAAACGGTCTACCGGCGGCGGCAGATCATCATCTCGGTCGTGGGGCTCTCCCGGAGCAGGTGGACCAGCCGCCGTTCGAGCGGGAACAGCAGGGCGCCGGCCACGTCGCCGCCGCGCTCGCTCCTGGTGACCGCGCGCAGCAGGCCGCCCCACAACCGGCGCCAGACGGGGTTCCCGTCCACCTGGGCGTTCATCAGGACGAGCATCGGCACCCGGCCCATCACGTCGAAGCCGGCCTCGTCCAGCGCCCTGGTGATCCACGTGAGGGTGTGGTTGACCTGGTGGTCGCCGCGCTGCTCCGGTCCGTGCAGGAAGTTCTCCGACAACACGAAGATGCCGCCGGGGCGCAGCGCCGTGGCGATGGACCGCAGGGCCATCCGGTAGCGCGCGTCGTCGGTGATGTGGAAGAGCATGTCCATGGCCGACACCGCGTCGAAGGAGCCCGGCTCGAAGGTCTCACCCGGCTCGGCGATGTCCACGTCGTGAAAGCCGACGCTCGGGAAACGCTCGCGCAGCCGGTGCACGGCCGCCTGGGTGAGGTCGCAGCCGGTGATGGACCTGACGCCGTGCGCCTGCCAGCGGCGAACGTAGAATCCGGTGCCCGAGCCGACGTCCAGCACCCGCGCGGAGGGCAGGTCCAGCGGCAACGAGGTGGCCTCCCGGTCGAAGACCTCGGCGCGTACGCGATACATCCACCGGTTGAAGGCGCGGCCGAGAGCCTTGTAGCCGACGCCGATCTCGTTCCAGTCGCTCCGCAGGCGCTCTTCCCAGAAGCCCTTCAGCTCACCGTGTGTCTTCATCTGTCACCCTCCCAGAAGGGGAGGGTTACCCGTTGTCCGGGCGGCCAGTCATCGTTCGTTAAGGTTTCTCCCTTTTTCCTCAGATCCAGGGAAAAAGGGAGCCTCCCGGCCCGAGGAGGGCCGGGAGGCGGCGTCCGCTACGAACTAGAGCGGGCGCGAGCAGGCGACGCCGCCGCCTGCGTGGTTGATCAGATCCTGGTAAACGACGCTCTTGACGATCGGGGTGTTGCTCTTGACCGTCTGGATGACCTTGCCGTCCCGCTTCAGCTCGAAGACGGGGGTCGTCCCCGGCACCATCGGCGCCTTGAACGACACCATGCCGGGCCCGGTCACCTCCTTGGTCTGCACGTCGTCGCCCTGCTTGATGGTCAGGGTGCCCGCTTCCTTGACGAAGGCGAGCAGCTCGACGTTGTTGGTGGCCGCGTCACCGTACGGGATGGCGATCGGGCCGATGGTCTGCTTCGTGGCGTCGAACGGCGCGTCGGTGCGGTGGCTGCGGTGGAAGTAGTACAGCGCGTCCCGCTTGACGCTGGGCTCCTTGCCGGTCTTGAACCAGGTCGTGTAGTACGCGACCACGTCGGCGGGCGCGTACCCGCGCTCGACCGACGGGGCCAGCCACGACTCGGCGTAGTCGTTCCAGGTCAGCAGGTTGACGATGTCCGCGTCACCCTCCATGGCCTTGACGAACGACTGGCGCAGGGTGCCGCTGTTGGACGGCTCCCAGTAGCGCTTGTCACGCGGGCGCACGTCCTCCAGGGCCGCCGGGGCCATGTAGAACTTGCCGCGCTTGGCCGCCTCGATGCCGGACTTGCGGTAGCCGTCCGTCGAGGTCTGCCAGCGCACGCCCCAGGAGGAGTAGCCGGCCACGGAGTCGTTCCACTCGGTCTTGCCCGTGCCGCTCCAGTCCAGGAAGATCGGCACCAGCACCGTCTTCATGCCCTGGGCGGCCAGCTTCGTCCGCAGCGTGTCCCACCAGGCCGGGGACTGGCGCTCGGGGTAGAACGGCGCGAGCGGGATGGTCCCGTCGGGCAGCGTGTACAGCGACGAGTGCCCCTTGGCCATCAGGATGTCGGTGATCACCTTGTCGGGTGCCGCGTCCTTGGTGGTCGGGAAGTCCGGGCTGAGCATGATCCGGAAGCCCGGGTCCACCGCCTTGGCCGCCGCCAGCAGCTTGGGGAACTGGTTGAAGCGCTGGTCGCTGGCCGAGGTGTGGTGCTCGTAGATGAAGCCGTCCACGCCCATCGCGATGGCCTGGCGCACTTCGACCTCGAAGTCCGCCTGCCGCCAGTCGCCGGTGCGCACCGGGCGGGTCAGCGGCCGGTCACGCGAGTGGCCGCCCTGTGCGGCGTACATGCCGCTGGAGCCCGCGGGGTCCAGCCATGAGGCGTACTGGTCTTTCGCCGGGTCCTTGTTGTCGACCGACAACGGGTAGGGCGGGAAGTAGAAGGCGAAGACCTTCTTGTCGTACGAACGCAGCGTCGACGCGGCCGGCTTGTCGAACGGCAGGCAAGGCACGCTGCCCGTCGCCGTCGGGCTGGCGGTGGGGGTCGCCGTGGCGGTGGGGCTCGTCGTCGGGGTCGGGGTCGCGGTCGGGCTCTTGGTGGGGCTCGCGGTCGGGCTCGCCGTCGGGGTGGCCGAGGCGGGCGTGTAGGTGACCTTGAGGCTCGGGCCCTTGCCCGTCGTGCGAGTGGAGTACAGCACCGCCACCACGCCCTTGGACGCGGTGAGGCCGAAGGAGTACGTGCCGTTGCCGGTGTACGCCTTGGAGACGTCCAGGCTGGCCACCTCGTTGGCGGTGAAGCCGGTGTGGGTCGTCAGCGCGGTGCCGAAGGTCGGCCGGGAGTTCCATGAGGTGGCGCTCTGTGACCAGGTGCCGGTCACCTTGTGGGCGCTGACCGTGGTGTCGGTCGTCCGGGTGGAGCGTACCTGGAGCGTCAGCTTGACGTCCGTGGCGCCGGCCGGGATACCGGAAACCTTGAAGCCCATCAGGGCTCTGCGCTCGGCGTTGGTGGCGTCGTTGCAGGTCTTGACGCAGACCGACATCCACTCAGCGCTGCTGTAAACGGTTTCTGGAGCGGCCTGACTAATGAACACGTCGTTGGTCGAGGGGACCACGACGCTCACCGGCGCCGTGGAGGCCGACGCTTGCGTCACGCCTGTGCTGAGGACACAGGCCAAGGCGACGAGGACGGCGGGCACCGTCCGTCGATGGGATAACAAAGGGCCTCCAGTCGAGGGGTTCCCTGATGCGAACGGTGATCACGATAGCTGTGCCCCAGGGGAACCGGGGGCCAATCCTACTATTTGTTCATGTCCGGAAATAGTGTGATATGACCTCTAATCCCATTGGAGCGCGCCATAATCCGGGACATCGTGCTCCCCGTCGCCGCTCCTCGTCTCGGAGCGGCTGATCACCTGTCCGTGAGATCGTCGTCGCTCGCCGGTATGAGTACGATCGGGGGATCAGGTCCCGCACCCACCGGGTGGCGACCCACTTCCGAAGGGCGGCTCAAGACGTTCCCAGGCCCTCTGCAAGGGTAGAGCTGCGGTAATGCTCACAGTGGGAGCACGGTGGGTTCACGGTGGGTTCACCGTGGAGCGGCGGCGACCGCCGCGCCGGACGGGGACGGGTGCACCCTGATGTCCCGTGCCGGCCGGACGCCGGACAACATGTACAGGGGTCGGGGCTCGGGTGGATCGAGGCCCCTTCCCGGCAGATGATCAGTAGCAGGGGGTGTCGAACCAGGTGTGGGAGTTCGTGAGGAGTCGGCGATGACCATGAACGCAACCGGCGGCGAGGTCACCTTCGCCGATCTGGGGCTCCGACCCGAGCTCCTGGACGTGCTGTCCGCTCTGGGGTACGAAGAGCCCACTCCGATTCAGAGAGAGGCGATTCCCCCGCTGGTGCAGGGGAGTGACCTGCTCGGGCAGGCGGCGACGGGAACGGGGAAGACCGCGGCGTTCGCGCTGCCCGTCCTGCAGCGCATGTCCGGCTCCGCCGACGGCGCCGGGCCGGTGACGCTGGTGCTCGTGCCCACGCGTGAGCTGGCCATCCAGGTCTCGGAGGCGTTCCATCGGTACGGCCGCACCCTGGGCGCGCGGGTCCTGCCGATCTACGGCGGAGCGCCGATCGGCCGGCAGCTGCAGGCGCTCAAGCGCGGGGTCGACGTCGTCGTCGCGACACCGGGACGGGCCCTCGACCACATCGGCCGGGGCACGCTCGACCTGGAGGGGCTGCGCACCGTCGTCCTCGACGAGGCGGACGAGATGCTCGACATGGGGTTCGCCGACGACATCGAGGCGATTCTCGCCGCGACCCCGGAGCAGCGCCAGACCGTGCTGTTCTCCGCGACGCTTCCGCCGCGCATCGACGGGATCGCCCGCCGCCACCTGCGCGACCCGGTACGGCTGGAAATGGGGCGCGCGACGGCAGAGGGCGGCGAGACAGGCCCCGCGGTCGAGCAGAGCGCCTACCTGGTCGCCAGGGCGCACAAACCCGCGGCGCTCGGCCGCCTGCTCGACATCGAGGCGCCGACGGCCGCGATCATCTTCTGCCGCACCCGTGAGGAGGTCGACCAGCTCACGGAGACCATGAACGGGCGCGGCCACCGGGCCGAGGCCCTGCACGGCGGCATGGAGCAGGAGCAGCGCGACCGGGTGATGTCACGGGTGCGGGCCGGCACCGCCGACCTGCTCATCGCGACCGACGTGGCCGCGCGCGGCCTCGACATCGAACAGCTCACCCACGTCGTCAACTACAACGTCCCGTCCGCGCCCGAGGCGTACGTGCACCGCATCGGCAGGGTGGGCCGCGCCGGTCGCGGCGGGGTGGCCCTGACCCTGGTGGAGCCGCGCGAGCACCGCATGCTCAAGGCGATCGAGCGGGTGACCAAGCAGCGGATCGCGGTGGAGCGGCTGCCGACCGTCGCCGACCTGCGTATGCGCCGGATGGAGCTGACCCGTGCGGCGCTGGAGGAGTGCCTCCTTCAGGACGATCTGGAGTCCTTCCACGTCGTGGTCGAGTCGCTCACCGACGAGTTCGACCTCATGGAGGTGGCGCTCGCCGCGGTCAAACTGGCGCACGAGGCCGGCGGCGGCACGCTCGACGAGCAGGAGATTCCCGAGATCGCCCCGCGGACCATGGACAAGCAGCGCGGGCAGCGACCGGCCCCCCAGGACGGCGAGCGCTACGGTCGTGCCCCGGCGGGCGGCATGGCCCGCCTGTTCTTCAACGTGGGACGCAGCGCGGGCATCCGGCCGCAGGACCTGGTCGGCGCGATCGCCGGCGAGTCCAGCCTGAGCGGGCGCGACATCGGCGCGATCGAGATCGCCGACCGGTTCTCGCTGGTGGAGGTGCCGCAGGCCGCGGCCGACGAAGTGATCGCCGCCCTCCGGCGGGCCACGATCAAGGGAAGAAGGCCGATGGTCCGCCGCGAGCGTGACACGCGGAGCAGACGAGAACGATGACGAGTGGCCGCCGCCACGCCTCTCCGTCTCCGGGCGGATCGCCCGCGCCCGACGAAGATCAGGCCGTGGGCCCGTCGTGGCGGCGGCGCTGCCCGGGTGAGAGACGCCCCTAGGCCGTCCGGTCCGGGCGTCCTAGGGATATCCCGGACCCGGTCCCCGGTCCGGGCGTCCGCCGGCTCTTCTACGCTGGGAACGATCCAGGACGTTGACTTTCCGCAGAGGCGGAGGGAGACGGCAGATGACGGACACACCTCCTCGGCCCGCTGCCGTACCGAGCCAGGTCCGGCCGCGTGGCCGGCTGTCCCCCGGATCGGTGCCGCGGCAGCTCGACCGGGTTCCCCTCGACGGCCAGGACATGAAGGCGATCGACCTGGTGATGCACGAGTACGACGCCATCCGCGCCGAGATCACCACCGCGCTCGGCGCCCAGGTCTCCGTGCTCAGTTTCGGCGCCGCCACGACCGGCCTGCTGGTCGCGGCGGCAGGCGCCCTGTGGGCGGACGAGGGGTTGTTGTCCGGTCTGCTGCTCCTGACCGTCGTTCCGGCCGGGTGCTTCCTGACGCTCGTCATCCACGCGGGAGAGCTGGTCCGCCTGACGCGCGCGGGGCTGTTCCTCCATGTCCTGGAGACGCAGATCAACAACGCCTACCGCACGTCGAACGCGGTGCGAGGCAGTGTGCTCGTCTGGGAGCACTGGGACATCCGGCACGGGAGCGCCGACGTGGACCGGCATAACCGCCGCGCCATCAGCGGCGTGTTCGCCCTGCTGGCCTACGGATTCATGTTCGCCGGCGCCTGGCGCCTGTCCGACCTGTCCGAGCACGCCGTCGTGCCGGCCCGCTGGGCCTTCACGGCCTGCGTGCTGCTCAGCTCGCTGGCCATCTACTGGGTCTGGCGTCTGTACAAGTACGCCTACGCCTTCCGGGCCGAGTACGAGACCGGGTAGTCCCGATCTTCCCGTCCGCTCGCCGAGACCTTCCCCGGTGATCTGGCTCCTCCCTTCTCGCGCAGGTTCACGCGAAGTGATGAATACCGTCCCTGACCGTGCGACGACTTTGTGAGAAGTCACGAAGACACCGGCAGGCGATGAGCCATACCGTCCAGAGACCTCCGTCCCGCATAACAACGGGCAAAGCAGCGATCGGCGGAGGAGCCGGTTCTTTCGCGGAGGATGCTCGTGGACGGTCCGCAGGTGGAGAAATGCAGGCAACGGGTGGCGGTCGGCCGCGCCGGCGAGCTGCCGGCGTGGTTGCTCGACGGCATGTTCCGCCTCCGCCACGAGGTGTTCTACGAACGCCTCCGCTGGGAGGTCGCCAGCCTCCACGGCAGGGAACGTGACTTCTACGACGACTACGATCCGGTCTACGTGATCAGCTATCTGGAGGACTGCCGGGAGGTCACGGGGTGCTGCCGGCTGCTGCCCACCGACGGCCCCTACATGCTCCGCGACGTCTTCTCCGAGGCGTTACGCGGTGGCCGGGCTCCGCACGATCCGGCCGTCTGGGAGATCAGCCGCCTGGCGACCGGCCGTACCTGGTCTCGTGCGGTGGCGGCGGGTTTCGGCCCGTTCGCCCTCGCGCTGCTCTGGGAGGCGTTCCGGTGGATCGATCGGCACGGTGACAGCGTGGTCGCGGTTTCCAGCGTGGCCGTGGAACGGCGGCTGCATGCCATGGGCGTGCCCAGCCGGCGCCTCGGTGACGGCAGGACGACGCGCCTCGGCAAAGTCGTCTGCGCCGCCTACCTCACGTCGGTCAAGGACTTTCTGGAGAAGGCGCCCCCCGTGGTGGAAGCGGAGCTTTACTGCCAGGCGGCCGGCCTGCGCGGAGAATCCTCCGGCTCGTGTGCGATCGACTGACCCGGAGGCGGCCGGAGCGCCGTTGGTGACAGCGCTCCGGCCACCTCCGATATCACGGTTCGACGAATGTGGACGGGGTGCCCTTACCGGGGCTTCTGGTCTAGCATCCGTTCTCTTGGAAAAGGCCGTAAAGCCACGCGGCATACTGGAGGTTGCCCTGTGTCATGTTGTAGACCACTCCGTAGGCCAGATCCTTGCAGTCGTCGGCTGCGGCCGGAGTGCCGGCGGCGATCGTGATCGCGACGGGTAGCACGAGAACGGCTCCGGCGACGGTGGAGATTCTTCGGAACATCGATATACCTCCTTGAACAGTCCGGCGGGCTATTCCGCAGGAACGTCATAGTTTTCGGCGCGATATGTCCGGCCTCGGCGGGACCCGGCTGGATGGGCGCCGCCGATCTGTCCGGCGGAGGCCGCCCCGCGGCGATCCACGTGCGGGTGCTCGCCGGGTCAGGGCGTTGTGCAGCCGAGTGTCACCAAGGCGTGGTAGGTGAGCGGGAAGCCGGGGCGCACCCCGCCCATGATGATCGGATCGCCCAGGAGGGAGCAGTCCTCGGCGGTGTATCCCGCGGCCGAGGCTTGCACCTGCGCGTCCGCGATGGCGGCGGTCAGCGCGGCCTCCTGGGTCGGGCCCGATCCGAGGCCACCGAACTGCTGCGTCGCGGGAAGCACCTCCGGTGTCCCAAGGGTGGGCGCCACGGCGGACGCCGTCCCCGCCCCGGCCAACGGGATCACCACGCCCGCCGCGGCGACGGCGATCAGCTTGCGAAGAAATGTCATCGCGCAAGAACCTTTCTCGGTGTTCCTGTCGTCGGCCTTTGTCGTGCGGGCGGTTCATTTCTCGCAGGACAGGGTGACCGAGGCGAACCAGGTGGTGTGGTATTCGGGGATGACATAAAATTCCACGACTCGGCACTCACGGAATCCGGCCGCTGCGGCCTGCCAGCGCGCTTCGAGTTCGGCGAGGTTGTACGCTACCTTCTTGTCGACGTCCCGCGCCTCCCCGATGAAAACGCCTGGCTCGTACCTGACCGGGAGTGCCGACGCCGGGCCGGCATTGGCTTGCGACGGCGAGGTGACGCCGATACCGGCGAACGACAGCGCCATGACGAGCACGCCACCGTTCAGCGCGCGTTTCATCGCAGACATGACATTCCTCTGGGCTGGACCATCGAGAACAACTGCGGTTCGGCTTGATTATCAGCGACGGCCGGAGAAAGTGAACAGAACAATCGAACTGATCTGATCGGCCCCCGGAAAAGGCCGAACTAATACTCCAGCCGCACTTATCGATCTTTGAGGCGTTGACGCTGGTAGTGGCTTCGACGGGCGCGGGCCTGATGGCGCCGTCGCCAGTATGACCAGCG